>JAJYOH010000381.1 GCA_021796315.1 Chloroflexota bacterium | reverse complement strand
CGCAACAACGACTCGCCCAACCCCATTTGGATCAGGCTTTGCATCCAATTAGAAACGCGGCTCGGTTTGGGGATGAAGTGGAATAAACTTTTACAACCTGCGGCGTCGCACCGGGTGTCGCGGGCGCGCAGGCTGTTAGAAAAATCAAGATAACAAACAGAATTTTTTTCATGCAATTGCAAGGGCAGAGCAAAACTCGGCCCTGCATGTTTTATGCAAAGAAATAGAATCCAAGGCAGATCGCACCGACGATTGCACAATAGGCTGCAAAGACATATAACGAATGTTTATTGAGATAGCTCAACAGCCACTTGATCGACAACCAACCAACGATGGCTGCGGCAATAAAACCAATAGCCAGAACGGGAAGAAATCCACCAAGCCCGGGCATCTTGAATAGCTTGAGGGTTTCATAGCCGCCCGCCGCCAGCATCACAGGCACGGACATCAGAAAGGCGAAGCGCGCCGCTGAAGGGCGGTCAAAACCACGCAACATGCCGCCGCTAATGGTTGAGCCGGAGCGTGAGGCGCCGGGAAAGACCGCCACGATCTGGAACAAACCGACAATCAGAGCATCCAACCAGGTCATCGAGTTCAGTTTACGCAGACGTTTACCGATCAACTCTGCCAGTGTTAACAAGATGGCGGCTGCGAACATGCGGATGGCCGCTTCCAATAAAGGAGTCGTGAATAGCGCTTCAACAGAATCCTTAAGCAGGAAACCTGCAATCAATGCGGGGATGGTGGCAATGATGATATACCATGCCAGCTTGTTTTCTTCGGTGGAGAAAGGCACGGCAAAGAAGGCTTTGACTAATGCCAGCAAGTCTTTCCAGAAATAAACAACGAGGGCCACAAGCGGACCCAGTTGAACGATGACAAGAAATGCAGTCATGGTGGAGCCGGGCGGGATGCGCAGAAGCGTCTGACCGACAAGCAATTGTGCCGTAGACGAGACCGGGATGAATTCGGTCAGACCTTCGATGATGCCGAGCAGGAGAGCGTGAAATAGATTCATGTGGGGTTCCTTTGGTAAGTGAAGAATGAGTATAGAAAATAGGGAATAGTGAATAGTTTGATGGGGTTATTGGCTTTCTAAAGATTCGGAGTCTTCAGGATAGTCGACCAGATACGATGCAGGGTCTTCCCGCGCAAAATGATTTACACCGGGCTCATTCGCTCCAATCTTGGAGCGCTTGAGATAAGAGATATAACCATTTATGATTCTTACCAACTCCTCGACAAGTGTTGTCAACTCCTTATATTTTTCTACCGGAATAAACCCGAGCTCGTGAGCAAGTGTAATATGGCTATATGTTTCCGTTAGAGAGCCGCGGGCAATATAACAAAAACGAACATTTTCTTGATAATAAAACCTTCCATGTCCTTCTGCAATATTCGCAGGGATACTGGAAACAGCGCGGCGAATTTGCTGATTTAGATTCCATTTTTCTTCTGCAGGAAGCAAAGGCAAAATCTCTTTGTAAACCTTTAGAGCAAGCCCTTTCGACTTTTTCCACGCTTCGAGTGTCTCCAACCCCTGGACATTGTCATTTGCCATCACGCCTCCAACTATTCACTATTCCCTTTATTACTTCTGTCTGCATTCCCATGCCACTGCGCCAACAACCCCGGCACTTTTGACTCAAATGACCCTTCCGCAATATAAACCCTGATCTGCTCCATAAGTTTTATCAACGCTCGCAAATTATGGATCGAGATCAAAGTGCCAGCCAACAGTTCCTTCGCAATAATGAGATGACGGATATAAGCGCGCGTGAAAGTCTTGCAGGTATAGCAATCACACATCTCATCAAGAGGCCGCTCATCGCGCGCAAAGATTGCGTTCATCATGTTCAATCTTCCTTCAGGCGCAAAGGCGGAGTGATGACGCGCCAGACGTGTGGGCAGGACACAATCGAAGATGTCCACGCCGCGTGCCACACCGTTGACCAGATCTTCGGGCGTGCCGACGCCCATCAGGTAACGCGGTTTGTTTTCGGGCAAATGCGGATACATCACGTCGAGCGTGTCATGCATTTCCTGCTTGGTCTCACCCACCGAGAGTCCGCCGATGGCGATGCCGGGCGTATCGAGAGAAGCGATAAATTTAGCGGAAGCCGCTCGCAGGTCGGGATTGACGCCGCCTTGAATAATGCCGAATAAAGCCTGATCGTTTCGCGTCTTGGCTTTGACGGAACGCTCGGCCCAGCGATGAGTCCGCTGCATGGCAAGTTTGGTATAGGCATGATCGTTCGGGTCGGAACATTCGTCGAAGGCCATGATGATGTCCGCGCCGAGGTTCTCCTGAATGGCGATGGATTTTTCTGGCGTGAAACGATGCGTCGAGCCATCAATGTGACTCTTGAAGGTCACGCCGGCATCGTCGATCTTGCGGGTTTGCGCCAGCGAGAAGACCTGAAAGCCGCCCGAGTCGGTCAGCATGGGATGCGGCCATTGCATGAACTCGTGCAGGCCGCCCAGGTCGCGCACGAGTTCGTCGCCGGGACGCAGGTAGAGATGATAGGTGTTGCTCAAGACGAGTGAGGCGTTGACATCCTTGAGCTGTTCGGGCGTGAGAGTCTTGACCGTGGCTTGTGTGCCAACAGGCGCGAAGACCGGCGTGATGAGGTTGCCGTGGGGCGTGATGAAGATGCCCGTGCGGGCGCGCTTGTTTTTGGCGGTAATGGTGAAGGAGAACATGAGGCTGATTATAAGGGGAGGATTGGTAAATTGGGAATCAGAATAGGAAAACCGCTTCACGCGTAAACGAAGGTACGATCTTTTTGTTATCTACGAGGAATATTACAAGATGTGAGAATTAGAATACAGAATTCAAGAAGAAGAGTTGATTGGTGCATAGTGTTTAGGTTTTTACAAACATTTTACACCTGCAAAACCATCAGCACATAGTGTTCTTGTATATTATCAGTAGGACTTACGCAAAACCCAAAAACTGTCGGCGAATTCGCGAAAGAAATTAGTCTGCGTAAGTCTTGTTAATTAAGAAGAGGAGATAATATGAAACACTTATTCAGTGCATTGACATTACTTGCTCTCGCATCGCTTGCCTGTACTTTGGGCGCGCCAACTCCCGTTACTCCGCAGGTTGCGCCAACAAGTACTGCGGCTGAAACTCCAAACGCGGATAACTCGTCTGCAGTTCTGCTGTTCACCATTGGCATGCACATTGAGCCATTCGGCGCGACGGTGAGTACCTTGGTTCCTAATGCGGTCGTGCCGCCTAACGGCAATCAAAAACCAGATTACAACATCCAAAAATTCTTTGAGAATTCCGTGAATGATATTCAAACCGTCACGCAGATGGTCGAGGCTCATGGCGGGTACATGACCATTCAAGCGCAGACGCCTTTCACAACTGAGGCGATTAAAACAGGGAATACAGTTCTCGCCGACCTTGCATCACGCGGAAATGAGATCGCGCTTCATTTTCACGAAGACGCGCATCTTGGCAGGAATTCCACATCGCTTTCTGTTGAAACATGGTGCGCTGTGATGAAGGAAGAAGTTGGATTCATCAAGCAAGCCAGTGGGGTAAATAATATTCGTTATTGGTCGGGTGGAAATCTATATCCTAACATCTATGACGTGGCAGAATGCGCGCGACTTAACGTCAACTCTGATTGGAAGAATCCCAACACGCAATCCACCGATCTTTCGATCGTCGGCGTGAATCCCTGGCGGCCTGCGGGCGGCACAAACGGCACAGACTTCACGCTCTTCGCGCAAAACGATCCTAATGGCGCAATCGTCTTTTTGCCCGAAGGCCAGTTCGACAAAACCGACTTCGCTTCCATGCGCCGCAGTGACAACGCGGGCGGCGACGCGGCATACTTCGAGTATCTCAAACAAAGTTTATATGCCTCGCTCTCAGCCGCGCAGGCTGGCAAGGTCAACGTCTTTCACTTCACCGTCCACCCCGGTGAATTTCGCGGCGACCCTCAACATCCATTTCAGGTCATCGAAAAATTCCTGACCGAAGTTGTTGATCCGCTGGTTGCTTCGGGACAAGTGAAATGGGCGACCTTCTCCGAAATGGCCGACGCCTACGCCGCGCAAAAGTAAAAGGAATTTTGACAAATGAAGCCTTATCTTCGCCTCAGCCTGATTCTGTTCCTCGTGACAGTTGCCTGCGCTTCAACCTCTATGCCTGCGACTCAATCCCCGCCGACCGTTGCTCCCATTACCCAAGCATCCCCTCTTCCCTTGGGAGAGGGTCAGGGTGAGGGCTACATCAGCTTCATCATCAACATCCACGATTGGATTCATCCAACCGAAAGCGCGGACACGATTCTCCGTCTCGTTGACTTGTTCGAGAAGTACAACGTGCGCGGTGACTTCTACTTCACAGCCGAGATCACGCGCCAATATATGCAAGAACGTCCAGATGTGATCGAGCGCTTGAAGAACAGTAACATGACCATTAGTTATCACGTCCGCCCGCCGCATCCGTTGTATGCCGGGTTTGATGATCGTCTCAAAGGCTTGGACGACGCGGCGTTATATCAAACTTTACTTGATTACGAAACCTATGCGTTGAATCTTGAAACAGGTGAACTCGACCGTTCACAACCCGGCGGCTATACCTACGTGACGCAAGTCTTCGGACGCAAGCCTGTCGTCGCGCCTGCGCCAAATAACGACCCGCGCATCAAGGACGCCGCGCAACGCGTCTACGCCGGTCTCGGCGCGCAGATGACCCTGCTGTATCACGAAGCAGGCACGAAAGTGGACCAGCCGTTTGAATACGCCAACGGACTGCTTGTGCGTCCCAGCGATTTCAGTACGACGCGCGCCACCCACATCAACGGCTCTGATAATTTCTGGTGGAATTACATGTCCAAGCCAAATGCAAGCGAGTACAACCCGACCGCAATTTTGCAGAGTCAACTCGTTGAATGGGATAGCCATAACTACGGACGCGCGCCGTTCATCACTTCGCTCATCCACGAAAACAATTTTTCCCGCTCTGGCCCCGAAGGCTGGACTTCAATTTATTCCGCGATGGACAAAGGCAAGAAAAACGATCCACTCTCGCCGCCGTTCAACTTGTCCGCGCCTGACCCGTCGCAGTTACGCACAGACGCAGACCAGGCCGCCATCTTTGCCGCGTACGAGGAAATGGTCGCCTATGCCGCCGCGCATTTGACGGTGGTCACATCTCAAGATATTGTGGAGTTGGCAAGACAATGAAAAAGCTCTTTGTGTTTCTGATAGTACTTTCGATTCCAGTCCTTGCTTGTGGACTCCCGGTTTCGCCAGTAAAAGTTGTCGAAACGGCGACGCATCCGGAGATCCGAAATGAAGCGGTTACGTCCACTCCATTGGCTTCTTCCATGTTTAGCTCATCCAAACCCGGCACGATCGAGCGTGATGTCACATATTGCACTATGGAAGGCGTGGAATTAAAGATGGACATTTATTATCCCAAAGCTGTCACTGGTGTGCGGCCTGCGGTCATGTACGTTCATGGCGGCGGCTGGACAAGCGGCAATAAAGCGGATGGCGCGGGGATTCAAGATATTTCAGCATTACAGCAGGCAGGCATTTTGACTGTGTCCGTTGATTATCGTCTTGCCCCCGAATATAAATTCCCTGCGATGATCGAAGATGTAAAATGCGCTGTCCGTTTTTTGCGCGCACACGCGGAAGAATTGAACATTGACCCAAATCGCATCGGCGCTTATGGCGGCTCGGCGGGAGGACATCTGGTCAACATGCTGGGCGTCACTGACCCAAGCGCAGGTTTTGACGTCGATGAGTATCTCGAATATTCCAGCCGCGTGCAGGCAGTGGTGGATATGTTCGGCCCTGCAGATTTGACTGTGGAATTTCCAGGTGGCTACGGCCGTTTAGGAGACACAGTCTTCGGTGGTTTTGATGCCGCATTGGCCAGCCCCGTCACTTACGTCACGTCTGACGATCCGCCTTTCCTGATCTTGCAGGGCGATCAGGACACTCTGGTATTACCAGAGCAATCACAGATCTTATATGACCGGATGGTTTCAGCTAACATTCCCGTTACGCTGGTTATGGTGAAAAACGCCGGACATGGATTCGTAC
>JAJYOH010000380.1 GCA_021796315.1 Chloroflexota bacterium | reverse complement strand
TTCATTGGATCTGAGCCGCTCAGTGACGACCTGACCATGTTGGCCGTCCGCCGCATAGCCCCATAGAGTTTACAAAGTTTTTACACCCTCGCCATACTCATATAACTTGTTCGATCTAAAATACAGTCTATAAATCGAACAAGGAGGTTCGAATGTCAAAGATTATGATGTGGTTCAAAAAGGTTTTTCTGGTGGCTATGGCGGCTGGACTTGGCCTGTCAGCCTTGCCCGTTGCGAGTGTATTTGCCCAGGGTCTGAACGATACAACTACGCCTCCGGCGCCCGGCCAGGTCTCCAATACGAGATTGGAACGCGTTTGGGCGAGAGAGCAATCCATAAATCAGCGCCTCGGTACGATGTTTTCCAAATCGGATACGATGATCGCCAACATTCAAAAGCGGGTTGATAAAGCCAAGGCCAACGGCAAGGATGTCTCTGCTGTGCAGTCTGCGCTCGACGCGTTTTCGGCAGCAGTCCAACAGGCCAAGCCTGTTTACGATAGCGCCCAAAGTGTGATCACTTCGCATCAGGGGTTTGACGGCAATGGCAACGTGACCGACGCGACTCAGGCCAAGGCAACGATCAAGAGTGTGGCCGATACTTTCAAGCAGATCAAACAGATCGTTGAAGGGCCTCGCAAGGCTTTAGGTGAAGCGCTCAAAGCTTTCCGCGATGCCAACAGGCCCGCAGAAACGCCTGCTCCCGCTCAAAGCGGTGGGTAAGCATCCCCTCCCGTTTTCAAACAGCGACACGGATTTTTGTCCCGTGTCGCTGTTTGCGCAATGAATTAAAACAGTGCGCGATTTTCCATCGCCATTGCTTGTCTGCTCTCTCGGTTGTATACTCCTGAAATTCCGAAACAAAAAGCAAAGCCGCAAATTCTTTTATTAAGGAGTCGCAATGTTCACAACTGAAGGCAAAAAAATCATTCATACCGATAAAGCCCCCAAGGCGATTGGACCTTACTCACAGGCCATTCGTACCGAGACTTTGGTGTACACTGCCGGCCAGGTCGGCATTGACCCGGCTACTGGCGAATTAGTTGAAGGCGGCGTTGAAGCGCAGACGCGCCAGGTGTTGACCAATCTCACGAGTGTGCTTGAAGCGTCAGATTCGGGATTGAATTTTGTCGTGAAGACGACTGTCTTTTTGAAAGACATGAACGACTTCACAAAAATGAACGCCATCTATGCTGAGTTCTTTTCCGAAAACCCGCCTGCGCGCAGCACCGTCGCCGTCGCCGCTTTGCCTAAAGGCGCGTTGGTCGAGATCGAAGCCGTGGCGATGTTGCCAGCCGTGCACGGCGACTGAACACCAACTTATATGTCATCCGAACTCATCCTGCTTGTGGACGATGAACCGCCCATCATTCAATTGGCGCGCATGTATTTGGAGCGCGAAGGTTTCCGCGTGCAGGAAGCCAATGATGGCGAAGCCGCACTCGAAGCTGTCGCGAAATTGCGTCCCGCGCTGGTGGTGCTGGATGTGATGCTGCCCAAGCTCGACGGCTTTGAAGTCTGCCGCCGTTTGCGTTCGGCTGATAATTCGGTTGCGATCATTATGCTTACTGCCCGCGACGAAGATATCGATAAGATTCTCGGTCTCGAGTTGGGAGCGGATGATTATCTGACCAAACCATTTAATCCGCGCGAACTGGTGGCGCGCGTCAAAGCGATTTTACGCCGCAGTGACGGCAAGGCGCCCGCGGCGGATAAGCCCATCCATCTCGGTGATTTGACGATTGATCCTGCCAGCCGTGAAGCCCGCGTCTCTTCCCGGACCCTTGACCTGCGCACCCAGGAATTTGATTTACTTCTCACCCTGGCCGAACACCGCGGACACGTTCTCAGCCGTGAACAACTTTTGCAAAAGGCCTGGGGTTTCGACTTTTATGGTCAAACCCGCACGGTGGATGTTCACATCGCGCATCTTCGTAAAAAGCTTGAAGGTGGAAGCGTGAAGATTGAAACGGTGACGGGCGTCGGGTATAAATTAGTTGTTTGAATTTATGAACTGCATAATTCGTAAAATGTAATTTAAATGTTCTCCTCTCTTCGTGCTCGTCTTTGGCTCAGTTATGCTTTTCTAATCGTCACGGCTCTTGCAGTTGTGGCGTTTGTTTTGATTCTCTTCCTTTTGCGTAACCCGCTTCTTTATCGCCAGACACTCGATCGCATCAAAGCCGCCGAGAGCGTGATTGCTCCGCCAGGCGGGCAGACTCTGCGCCCGCGAATTGACGCCAGATTGACGGGTATTGCAAATGCTTTTAGTGTCCGTATCCTGACATTCGATGCAAACGGTTTCTTGCTTGAAGATACGGCTGGCGGGAGTCCGCTCATTTCACTTCCGGCCCGGGCATTGTTAAGGTTGAATGCCCTGCCAACAGTGCGTGACGCGACTGGAAAGTTGTGGTTGTACTCTGCCCGGCAGATGTCGGATGGTACGTGGCTGATGGTCGCTGCACCGAGACCCAAAATAACCACCTGGTCAATTCTTACAGATGAACTTTTTATGCCCCTTGTCGAAGGCGGTGTGATTGCGCTTTTGCTTTCTTTAGTGCTGGCGTTTGTACTTGCGCGTTGGGTGGCCGACCCGTTGCAAAATGTTGTCGCCGCAGCGCGGACGGTTCCCGCAGACGCCGCGAAACTCGTTGAACCGAGCGGCCCGCAGGAGGTCCAGGAATTGACGCGGGCCTTCAATGCCATGGTGGGCCGCGTGCAATCGAGTCAAAAATCTCAGCGCGATTTTGTGGCGAACGTCTCGCACGAACTCAAAACTCCGCTCACGTCCATTCAGGGATTCTCTCAGGCGATTTTGGATGGTACGGCTGATACGCCCGAAGCTCTTCATCAGGCGGCGGAGGTGATTTACGATGAGGCCGGGCGGATGCACCGCATGGCTCTTGACCTGCTTGATCTGGCGCGCCTCGAGGCTGGCACCGCTGATCTGAAAATGTCACCTGTGGACATGAAGGCGCTCTTGAACGGCGTCATGGAAAAATTTACTCCGATGGCTGCGCGTTCGGAAGTTAATTTGAAACTTGAGATGGCAAGCGACCTGCCAGCTTTCATGGGCGATGGCGACAGATTGGCGCAGGTTTTCACCAACTTGGTGGATAATGCCTTGAAGTTCACGCCGCGCAATGGCACGGTGACTTTGCGCGCTTTGCAGGATAAAGGCGAAGTGCAGGTTTCTGTCAGCGATACGGGGAAGGGGATTCCTGCAAAGGCCATCCCGCATATTTTCGACCGTTTCTACCAGGCTGATTCGTCGCGGGCCGGTGGGGAGAAACATGGCGCGGGACTGGGGCTGGCAATCGTGCAGGAAATTGTGACGGCGCACGGTGGTAGAATCAGCGTCCGCAGCGCTGAAGGGCGGGGCACTGCGTTCATTGTCCATTTACCGCTGGCGTAGATTTCCCCCGAATCACCCTGAACATTGGCGCCTTGTGTATGCAGTTTGCGGTGAGTATAAAGAGCATTGAATTGAGATGAAATATATTTCCACCAATCGCATCCTGCAAAAAGACAACCTCTTTTTGTTGATCCCATTTTTTCTCTACCTTCCATTTATTTTTTTTGGATATGGGCCGGACAGCGATACTTATGAAGTGCTTCGGACTGGCAATACTTTCATCAGAAATTTTGACTACATTCCGTCGCGAAGCCCGGGTTACCTTGTGTTTGAAGTATTTACGTTTTTTGCGAATCGCATTGGGGGAAGTATTGCAACGAACCTGACGGTTGTTTTTATGTCGCTCGTTTGCCTGTATGGTTTTTATTCCCTGTGCAAAGCATTATCCATTCCTAATCCAAAATATCTTGTCTTAATGGTTGCGCTTAATCCATATTATTGGGTTGCGTCCACAACTACAATGGATTATGTCTTTGCGTTGGGCTTTTTCTTTATGGGCGTTATGCTCCTGCTTAAGAAAAAGGCGCCTTATGCCGGAATTGCCTTTAGTCTGGCTGTTGGCAGCCGCCTGACGACTATTTTACTGATCGTATTCATTTTGATATTGCTGTTTATTTTGAGATTGATTACCTTCAAGGAAGCGGCGATTTCCTTTGCTATCACTGCCATATTCTCGGCGATTTTCTATATTCCCCCTCTCGATTTTGTTAAATATAGATGGTGGAAAATATTCCGTCCCGATTTGGGCGGCACCGAATATTGGTCCCTGTATCTCAGGGTGGGACGGTTCCTCTATAAGAACGTGGCGCTTTTCAGTCTTCCAGTTTGCCTGTTTTTTGTGGGAATGGGGATTTATTTATTGAAGACGAAGGTGAAAGTAGAAACTGCGTTTCTAAAAATTATTGCAGTTAGTTTAGTTGTATTTCTGGCATACGAGGTCCTGTTTTTCTACGCGCCGCTTGAACCTTCATACTTGTTGGTTATCTTGCCTTTTGTTTTTATTATGATCGGGATTTTTTTACAGAGCCGGGAAGCGCTTTTGTCGCTTTTGATATTGATATTTGTCTCTAATTTTGCAGTCATCAGTTTTGCCCATCCCAATCTGGCAAACCATGCCACGAGCGCTCAGTATGGCCTGTGGTTGGATCCGGGTTATCTGCTTGGAGAAACATCCCTCCGGATGAAGGTAATCAATTGTGCGGATCTAAATTGTTACAAGAATAGTATGCCAAATTAATTTTCGATCTGTATTTTAAATCTGCCATGCCGTCTTATCTTTCGATTATCGTCCCATGTTACAATGAACAGGCCACCATCCG
Source organism: Chloroflexota bacterium (assembly GCA_021796315.1). Next base: position 1,368 of record JAJYOH010000380.1, on the reverse strand, counting down.
GCTTTTGCTGGATGCGGTATTGGCCCAAACGTACCCACGTTCACGGATGGAAGTCTTGATTGCGGATGGACTTTCGCAGGATAAAACCCGTGACGTGATCGCTGCCTTCCAAAGCGAACATCCCGATCTTCCGCTTCGCATCCTGGACAATGAGCGGCGAAACATCCCCTCGGCTTTGAATTTGGCTATCGGCGCGGCGCGCGGTGAGATCATGATCCGCCTCGACGCTCACTCGATGCCGGAACCAGATTACATGGCGCGCTGTGTGCAGGCTCTGGAAGATGGCAAAGGTGCGAACGTCGGCGGTGTGTGGATGATCCGTCCCGGAGCAAAAGGCTGGATTGCTGAATCCATTGCGGCCGCCGCGGCGCATCCGCTGGGAGTGGGCGATGCGATGTATCGCCTCGCGCCGCAAGCGGGCCCGGTGGACACGGTCCCATTTGGGGCATTCCATCGTGAGCTTATCGAAAAAATTGGCGGCTTCGATGAGACTCTTTTGTCGAACGAAGATTACGAGTTCAACACGCGTGTGCGCCAGTCGGGTGGCGTGGTCTGGATCGATCCGCAAATCCGCTCGATGTATTTTGCCCGCGCCACTTTAGGTGCCCTGGCGGCACAGTACTGGCGATATGGCTTCTGGAAATTCAAGATGCTTCGACGCTATCCAGACACCATTCGTTGGCGGCAGGCGCTGCCGCCCGCGTTCGTTCTGAGCTTGGCCGGATTATTGATTTTATCTTTCTTCGTTCCTCTGATAAAATTCATTCTAATCCTTGAAATCCTTTGTTATCTTGCAGCGTTGACCATTGCCGGCATACACCTTGCTCTTCGTCAACGCAAACCGCTCCTTGCTCCCGGACTGCCTCTTGCCATCATGGCAATGCACCTTTCGTGGGGGAGCGGATTTTTATGGAGTATTGTTTCCAAAACACCAAAGAATGGCTGATACTTTACGTCCCGGCCTGCGTCTAAGGCCCAATGAACATCGCGCCCTTTTATTGTTGGGTGATTTAATTGCCTCCGTTCTGGCGGCTTTTTTGGCTTATTATGCCTGGCAACAATATTTCATCTTTGAATTGGTTCAGTCAGGGGTCAATCCTGAGCGCGCAGAGGTTCTTGTCAAAATTCAGGGATTACATTTGCCGTTCTGGTTTTATTTACTGCCGCTCGGCTGGCTTTTGCTCATGGTCGAACTTTATGAGCCGCACACTGCGGCGAGCTGGCGGAAGACATTACGGGGGATTTCGATTGCGGCCTTTCTGGGAATCGTTGTTTATTCACTGATCTTTATTTTTAATCGGGAGCCGACTTCCCTGCCGCGCATTGCGGTCGGTGCATTCATTCTGCTCGCCTCATTACTTCACCATT
>JAJYOH010000379.1 GCA_021796315.1 Chloroflexota bacterium | reverse complement strand
CTTCTGCCGCGCTTCCACGACTACACCAGCGGACACGTTCTGCTGGACGGCGAAGAGTTGAAAGATTATCCGCGCGAATACCTGCGCAGCCAGATCGGCATCGTGCAGCAGGAACCGTTCCTGTTCAGCCGCTCGATACGCGACAACATCATGTACGGCATTGGACGCGCGGTGACACAGGAAGAGATCGAGCGCGCCGCCAAAGCCGCCGCAGTTTACGATGTGATCCTGGCTTTCCCCGACGGTTACAACACATTGGTCGGTGAGAAAGGCGTGACGTTGAGCGGCGGGCAGAAACAGCGCGTTTCGATTGCGCGCACTCTGCTCAAGAACCCGCGCATCCTGATCCTGGATGACTCCACTTCATCGGTGGACACCGAGACCGAAGCCGAGATCCGCGAGGCGCTGAATGGCCTGATGGCGAACCGCACAACGTTCATCATCGCCCATCGCATCCAGTCTGTGATGATCGCAGACCTGATCCTTGTTCTGGATAAAGGCCGGGTCGTCCAGTCTGGGACGCATGAGGAATTGCTCAAGCAGAAAGATGGAATGTATCGCCGCATTTACGACATCCAGACGCGGATAGACGATGAATTGGAAATGGAAATTTCAAGCGCAAATTAGTTTCACCACAAAGGCACAAAGTTCACAGAGATTCCTCTTTGTGCAGCAAAGAAAAAAACTTCGTGTTCCCTGTGTCTTTGTGGTGAGGAGATAAACATTATGAGTGACGAACTTATCGAAATCGAAGAAGAAGAATACACCAGCCAGCTGACTGCGCCGGTGTTCAAGCGTATTGTCGGATTATTGAAACCGCACTGGCCGCGCGTGCTGGGATTTTTCATCACCATCGCATTGACATCCATCGGCGACGCATATTTCACCTACCTGAACAAACAGATGGTGGATCAGGGCATGGCGCTCGGGGACAAGGGCGTCATTATTCACCTTGCAACCATTTACGGCTCGCTGATCCTCGTACAGGCCGGGACGGTGTTCACGTTCATTTATCTGGCCGGCGTGCTGGGCGAGCGCATTCAATACGACCTGCGCCGAATGCTCTTCAACCATTTGCAGGAGCTGTCGCTTTCGTACTACTCGCAAAACGCGGTGGGACGTTTGATCGCGCGCGTCACGTCCGACACCGGGCGCGTGGCCGACCTGATGACCTGGGGCATCGTGGATACCACCTGGGCCTTCATGAACATCGTCACGTCCGTGACGTTCATGGCCATCATCAACTGGCGGCTGGCTCTGATCGTGATGGTCATCCTGCCGGTGATGATGGTGATCGCAGTACAGTTCCGCAAGCGCATTCTGGTGGAGTTCCGCAACAGCCGCCGCGCAAACTCAAAGATCACGGGCGCGTACAACGAGAACATTCAGGGCGTGCGCGTGGTCAAGGCTTTACAGCGCGAAGACGAGAACCTGCGCGAGTTCCAGGCGCTGACCAGCGACATGTACCACGCGTCCTATCGCGCGGCGTGGCTCTCGGCGCTGTTCCTCCCCACCGTGCAGATCATCGCCGCGCTGGCGCTGGGCGCCATCATCTGGTACGGCGGCATTCAGATCCAGGTCGGCGCGATGACCATCGGCGGCATTCAGGCTTTCATCTCGTATCTCACGTTCATGATGTGGCCCATCCAGGACCTTGCGCGCGTGTACGCGGAAATGCAGCACAGCATCGCCTCAGCCGAGAGAATATTCAAATTGGTGGACACCCCGCCCGAAGTCCATAACAGACCCGGCGCGGTGGACGCATCCACCCTGCTTGGCAGGATCGAATTCGAGCACGTGGACTTTTATTACGAAGACCGCAAGCCCGTCCTGGCCGATTTCACGTTGGATGTGCGCGCGGGCGAGACCATCGCCCTGGTCGGACCGACCGGCGGCGGCAAGTCAACCATCGTGAACCTGCTCTGCCGCTTCTACGAACCGACCGAGGGCCTGATCCGCATCAACGGGCGCGACTACACCGATTACACGCTCGAGTCGATCCACAGCAGAATCGGAATCGTTTTGCAAACGCCGCACCTGTTCTCAGGGACGGTGCGCGAGAACATCCGTTATGGACGACTCGAAGCCAGCGATGCAGACATCGAAGACGCCGCGCGAATCGCGGGCGCACACGATTTCATCACCACGCTCGAAAAGGGTTATGAGCAGAACGTGGGCGAAGGCGGGAATCTTTTGTCGGTTGGACAGAAGCAGTTGATCTCGCTGGCGCGCGCGGTATTGGCGAAGCCCGAACTGTTCATCATGGACGAAGCCACATCCTCGGTGGATACACTGACCGAAGCCCTGATCCAAAAAGGCATGGAAGCGTTGATGAAAGGCCGCACATCCTTCGTGATCGCGCACCGCCTGAGCACCATCCGCCGCGCGGACCGCATCGTCGTGATCGAGAATGGACGCATCGCCGAGCAGGGCACGCACGCCGAGTTGCTTCGCCAGCGCGGGCATTACTACAATCTTTACACCCAGCAGTTCCGTCATCAGTTGGAAGTGCAGTATGGCGTGGATGAAGAACAGGCTTGCGAAGGTTTCGCGAAGCGCCCTGAAAGGGCCGAACCTTCGCAAGCCTCGGAAGAGGAAGCAGTGGCGGCGGATTGATGTTCGTGTTTAAGGTTTGAAAGTTGAAAGGTTGGAAAGTTTTCGCCCGATGGAGGTTGTCTCTGTCGGGCGAAATGTTTTAAGAAAGTATCTGAAAAACCTAACCACGAAGACACAAAGACGCCAGGACTCGAAGAGAAAAACTTTGCGCCTTGGAGTCTTTGTGGTTCAAACTGGTTGCGATGCTCCGCGTCGAAACCAGTGATATGGCTATCCTGCTCGTTCCGACGCTGAGCGTCGGAACGAGGTTTAAAAAAGCCTTTAAAAAAATCCGCGTTGATCTGTGTCCGTCCGTGTGATCCGTGTTCAAAAGGTTTAATAGTGACGGGTGGGGCAAAAAAGTGCATTAGACCTCTTGCATAAGCGCCTTACATCTGTTTGCCCGCCCGCGAATTTCCGCGAATTCCAAAGAACAATTCGTGAAGATTAGCGAAAATTCGCGGACGTTGGCTTGACGCAGGAACGAATTTACGACTTTCGCAAGAGGTCTATTCTCTGCAAACTAAAAATTACGAAGGCTAATTAGAGTATCATGTGAAGAAGAACTTTCCAGAAACGGAGAACAATATGCAAACCTATCGTTTGGGCGCATCCGACTTGAACGTCTCACGCATCGGGTACGGCTGCATGTCAATCGGCGGTTCGTGGGATGACGAGCCATTGACCGATTCGGTGCGCAAGTCGGCCATGAAAGTCGTGCGCACGGCGCTGGAAGCCGGTATCAACTTCTTCGACCATGCCGATATTTATTGCAAGGGCAAATCCGAGGAAGTTTTCGCCGGACTGTGGAAGGATTCCCCGCACCTGCGGCAGCAGGTCTATCTACAGACCAAGTGCGGAATTCGTTTTGCTCCGCCGCTGCACCGCTTCGACTTTTCTTATGAGCACATCATTGCCTCCGCTGAAGCCAGCCTGCGACGCCTTCAAACGGACTACATCGATGTGTTCCTGCTCCATCGTCCCGATCCGCTCGTGGAACCGGAAGAAGTGGCGCGCGCCTTTGACGAACTGAAAGGCGCTGGCAAAGTGCGCTGGTTTGGGGTCAGCAATCACACTGCCGGGCAGATCGAACTTTTGCAGAAATATCTGGACCAACCGCTGGTCACTAACCAAATGGAATTCAACCTCCTCCATACTCACCTGCTCGATGCAGGCATCATCTTCAATCAGAATAATCCGCGCCTCGCCCGCAACGATGACCTGATCGAATATTGCCGCCTGCATGACATCACCCTCCAAGCCTGGTCGCCGCTGGCACGCGGCAGGCTGTCAGGCAACCCAGACCCCAATGACGGAGAAAACGTTCGAAAGGCAGCGGATTGTGTGGCGGAGATGGCGGCGGAAAAGGGCGTGCATCCCGAAGCGATTGTCATAGCCTGGATACTCCGTCACCCGGCTCATATCCAGCCTTTGCCGGGGGTAACCAACCCCGAGCGACTCCTGGCTGCGTGCGAAGCGGATACCGTCAACCTGACGCGCGAAGAATGGTATCGTCTGTTCCTTGCCGCGCGCGGTGAAAGCCTGCCATAAAATTCTCTACAGTACAAGCCAAAAAATTGAACCGCGACCCTGAAAAAACGTAGGACTTAGCACGCGAAGTTCGCCAAGAAAACCTTTAAATCTTTGCGCTCTTTGCGGTAAAAATCCTAGGATGTACGGTAGAGAGCCATAAAAAAACTTCCGAAGCGTCAACGGGCGGTGGGCTTCGGAAGTTTGATGGGGAAACCATCGGATCAATACGACCATCCCCATTGCATTTCAACCATGGCCTGGTGGTTCTTTGTCCAGTAATCGCGCTGTAATTCCATGGCGTGTTCCTCGGTTTTGGTCAGGGCAAACAGAAGTATGACAGTTAGTAACGAACCGATAATGTAAAACATATTAACCTTCTTTCTAAACCTACTTTACTGCGGCGGGGACGGATAGTCAAGAATAAAGGTCACTCACAGCATCAGACAAACATCTTGGCCTTCGACAAACTGCGCCACATCTCGCCCCGTCCTTCCAGAAAATACCAAATCTCTTCGACGGTTTTGTGAGTCACAGCCCGCGAAACTTTTCCCGGCCGCCAATTCAAAATGCGCCATGCTCCCGCCCTTGAACGAAAGCAAAATCCGCACATCCGAGCCATCGGGCGCGGTCACATCAGGCCGCGCCGGCAATCTTAATGTCGAAAACATCCTGGGCTTATTTTTCAAGTTCATCAATCGAAAGGACCAGCTCGCCTAATGCCCCGGCCTTGACATAATAGATGCGGTAGCTTTGACCCGCTTTGAATAAACTGGCGTATGGTCGCAGGGCAATGTACTCTTTCTTCCCAATCCGAACGATCTTATACTGAGCGCCGTATTTGGTATATCCATTTGTGATCTTGACAATCCCCTCATCGGAAAGCAATGGACCGTTAGCGCTGTCGAGCACCGCCGCATCAGTCCGTTTGTTAAAGAAGTATACGAGCGCAATCACTAAAGGAACGACCGCGCAAACGCTTCCAAACAGTATTGCCAGGCTGAATGGATCCGAAAGAAGCGCGGAAGACAACCCCGCACTGGAAAACTGCATGGCAAGAATTAACCCGCCTGCCACGACCACGAAGAGAAACAGCCAGCGGACAGATTGATTGGTAAATTTGCTCATTCCACGCCCCACGCCGATCAGCCGCTGCCGTTGGTGTTCGCTGATGATTCCGCGCCGGTTGGCGTCAAGGTCCTCAGGTGTGAAATCGAAGGGTTTCGATTCTTGGTTCATTGTCGTCTTTGCCTCAATGTTTCATAAACGATCAATGCCGTTGCGATGGACACATTCAACGAGTTGACCAGGCCAAGCATCGGGATTTTCACCTGGATATCGGCCTCGTTCAGCCAGAAATCGGTCAGACCTTGATCTTCGGTTCCAACTGCAACTGCCAGCGGACCGCACAAATCCTGGTCGGTATACACGCTGACGGCTTGCGGCGTCGCCGCCAAAATCTTGATTCCGTTTCGGCGCAGAAAAGACAATGTATCCTGATTACTGGCTTCAACCGTCGGCACAGTGAACAAGGTTCCGCGTGAAGCGCGCACCACGTTCGGGTTGTAAATGTCCGCGCGCGGATCGCTGACGATCAACGCGTCAACGTGCGCAGCGTCGGCTGTCCGCAAAATTGCTCCGAGGTTGCCCGGCTTCTCAACCGACTCAGCTACAATGATCAAGGGTGATGGTGAAAGCTTCAAGTCATTGAGTGAAATCTTCGGCGTTGGAAAAACACCCAGCCAGCCATCGGGGTTGTCGCGATAGGAAATCTTCTCGAACACCGCGCGGTTGACGGTAATGTTTTCAGCCGCCGGAAAATCAATGGGTCGGGTCGCCAGCTCGGGCGCGGTCAGAAGCGTCTGCGGTTGATATCCGGCAGAAATGGCGAGCATGATCTCATCGAATCCCTCGACGAGCATGAGGCCATCGTGTCTGCGTTGCTTTTTATCTTCACGCAGTTTAACGAAATATTTTACGCGCGGGTTTTGCAGGCTGGTGATTTCCATGCTTTTATTTTACCAGCGGTAT
>JAJYOH010000378.1 GCA_021796315.1 Chloroflexota bacterium | reverse complement strand
CAGGCGAAAACACAGGTAACCTGCAAGAATATAGATGGCACCCACCAGGGTTTCGCCGACAACCAGATAGCGGATCGCATTCCACCCGGCTCCATCCAAGACCAAACGAGCGGCCATGATCCCACGAGTTAACGGCAGACCGAAAGCAACTGTTTGAAGCACTGCTGGCAGTGCCGCGACCGGGAAGTTTACACCCACCAAAATGTACAGGAGGGATAGGAATGTGTTCAGGATTATCCAACCATCGCGTGTAAGCAGCGAGATACTTCCGAAGAGAAAGCCGAGTCCGCTGGATGTGATGGCCAGCAAAAAAATGCACAACATCAGCATGGCAAAGTTGATCCTGGACATGTCAAGACGGAAAATACCCGCGGCGATGGCAAAACCTAACACTGCGGTCACGAAGCCATCCAGTATATAAAAGAGTGCGCGGCCCATGAAAATCACTGCGCGCGGCGCTGGACTCGCCAGGACATAAGAAAGCGTTCCCCATTGGCGTTCTTCGCCAATGGCCAGGGTCACGCCGCTCATGCCATTGGCAGCCGGAATGAGCAGGACATTGCCAATCACGATATAAACAGGGTTTGTGTACCCTACGAACTTTCCCATGAAAATGAAAAAGAGCATCAGGAAGAAAGGAAAGCCGAGCTTGGATGCGATATATCCGAACGGCGATGTAATGGAAAAACGTCCATGGTACGAGAGCCAGGCTTGAACAAAATATAAACGTAAAGCACGGAGCAGCGATTTGATCATATTGAGCTTAACTCCCCGCTGATGCGAATGCGGTCATGTACTCTGACTTGCAGCCAGCGCGTGATGACTAAAAAGATCAAGGAGATGCCGAGCGCCACAACCCAATGGAAAAGCAAGAATGCGAGATCGTGGCTGCCAAGCAGACTCTCATTCATGGCTTCCAATGCCCAACGGATGGGGATCGCCCCTGATACTGTTTGCAACCAGGCTGGCAGAACGCGGATCGGATACATGAAGCCGCATAAAAAGGCAATGGGCATTTCAAGATAATCAACAAAGGTGCCAGACAAGCGGGACCAGGCAAGGAAATTAGCGAGAAAGACTCCTATACACCACATCCCAAATAAAAGCAGAAGCAGCGAAATACCGGCTCCCCAGAAGTTCACCCCTTTGAGTGAATAACCGAAGATCGCCAGCGCAGCGATGAGAGCCACACTCAGACTAAACAAGCCGGAAAGCACATTCGTCAGGGTCCGGATCGCCTCCACAGTCGCGAGCGAAGTTGGACTGCCAACGATCAATTCCAGCGTGCCATTCCAGCGATCGCCCGTGATATCGTAGGTGGATGTAAAAACGAGTCCGCTCCACATGCCCATGATGCCGCCGCCAATAACGCTGTAGACGAGATCAGGCTTGGAATTTCCGGCAGCATGTGAAAGCAACATGCCCACAGCAGCAAAGACAGCTGGTTGGAGCACGAACAAGGCTAGAGATAATACATTCAGGGTAACCACCTGAAACTGGACGATCATCTGTCGTCCAATCAAGCCCCATCTTGCGCGTTTCATTCCTTCTGCCCTTGAATGATGGTGACGTAAACATCTTCCAGAGTCTGATTACGGACCTCCATTCCCTGGATATATTGAGGATTTAAATAGGGTGAAAGCAACTCGAGCACCTGGGATGGCTCAGGAGTGCGAATGCATAATTTTTCCAACCCGTCACTCGAGTTTTTCAATTCAACGACTGTTCTGCCATCCATCCTGTGCAATTGGTCCAGAAAAACATGTGCTTGAGCGGTTTGAGCACTGACTTCGATCACCGAATCTCCGCTAATGCGCCGCTTAAGCGCATCCGGAGTATCCAATGCAACGACACAACCTTGCTTCACGATGGCGATGCGATGACACAGTTCCTCGGCTTCCGCCATGTAATGGGTGGTCAACAGGATGGTCTTTCCCAGTGTGATCAGATTCTTGATGGTCTGACGCAGTTCGCGCGCGCCAACCGGGTCAATGCCAACCGTAGGTTCATCCAGGAAAAGCACATCTGGATCATGCAGCAAGGCACGCGCCAGGTGCAAGCGTTGTGTCATGCCGCTGGAGTACGTTTCCACCCGGTCATCGCCGCGGCCGCCTAAACCTACTAATTCCAATAGTTCGGATATGCGTTTGCCCGTGACCGCTGGTTCCAGCGCGTAGAGCTCGGCAAAGTATTTTAGGTTTTGGATGGCGGTCAGGCGGTTATAGAGTCCGCGGCTGCCACTGAAGGCAAAGCCGATGTGCTTACGCACTTCATCAATCTGCCGAACCATATCCAGCCCCAGGACCTTGGCAGACCCACCCGTAGGCAGGAGCAAAGTGGTCAGCATTTTCACGGTGGTCGTCTTGCCCGCGCCATTGGGACCGAGCAGACCAAACAATTCTCCACGCTCTACGTTAAACGAAATATCTTCGACAGCGACCGTAGACTTTGTCTTTGTTTTCCAAAGTCCCGTTTTCGTTTTGAAAATCTTGTTAAGTGAACTGGCCTCTATGGCGAATGCACCCATCTTGCCCTTTCAGAGTAGCGATCGAACGTTGATCGGGTCAGTACAGGGGAACAAAAAAAACAAACAGCCTATTCCCGGAAATTCCCCGAATGCAGCATAACTTATTATTGCTCGAATTATAGCATTACTATGCAGTCCAAAGCTGGTATAGCACGGTTGATGATATACAGCCTTGATTTACGGATCGGTTGCCTTCCGTTATTTTCCAACATTGTATCGCCACCGATTTCCACTGATCCATCACGCGGATCGCCCGCGCAATGGATCGGGAAAATTTTGGGTTAAGCAGCATTTTTCTTGCAGCCATTTGGTTATAATCTTACGGGGTTTAACTGGCGGTGCTGTGTCGTGTGTGTGCAGTCAGTGGTATGTCAAACATGAAGTGATGGGCGAAGCAAGAGGTGATATGCTATCCTGAAAAAGCACGCCAAATCCACAGTCACCAGCGCGGGATGCACTTCTCCCCACCGGATTGACTGCTCCATCCAATCCCAATGCACGTACTCAACGCCAATCATTTTGCTTTTCAATCTTCTTCGCCTGCCCCTGCGCGTCTTGCCAGACACTCATCGGACTGAGAAGAATGTTCAATCCACTCAACATGCGACTGGTCCCGCGATGGCTCAAGCCCATCCTCCAACAGATCACCCCAAACAACTTCGCCGGAAAGGGGCACGGACTCAGCAATCTTGTCAAGGAAGCGATACGGCCCATCTTGAACTTGGGCACAGGATGCAGTAAAATATGAACTGTAAGTAAGCTTTAACCTTATATTTGTTGATTATGCAAAAAGGTCAGTATCTTGAAGCGATTTTGCGCTCCCCCAAGACCGTCTTTACAATAAAAGATGTATCTTTGCTGTGGGGAGAACCGGGTACGCAAGCCGTGCGTGTGCGACTTAGCTACTACGTGAGCCGCGGTAAATTGTATCGCATCCGCAAGGGTATCTATGCGAAGGATGAGAAGTATAACAAGTTGGAGTTAGCCACACGGATCTTTGCCCCCTCTTACGTAAGCTTTGAAAGTATTTTGTCTCAGGAGGGCCTGATTTTCCAATTCTATTCTCAGGTCACTGTCGCTTCCTACTTAACCCGGGAGATTGAAGTAGATGGGCAAGTTTATTCTTATAAAAAAATCAAAGATGCAATTCTCATTAATTCAAGCGGATTAAAGAACCTGGACGAATCCTCGTTTGCGACAAAAGAGCGCGCATTTTTGGATACGCTCTATATCCACTCTGATTATCATTTCGACAATCTCAATGGATTAGACTGGAACAAGGTGTTTGAAGCTCTTCCAATCTACCAGAATCATAGAATGGCGGATCAAGTTGGCAAGCTCTATAAACTTCAGGCGATAAATAAGCGATGAGACTCGATATCGCTACACATAAGACCATTCTGTTTCAAATTCTCAAGGATATTTATTCCGACACAACCATCGCGCCATTCTTGGGGTTCAAAGGCGGCACGGCGGCATTGATGTTTTATGGGTTAGATCGCTTCTCCATTGATCTTGATTTTGATCTCTTGGATGAAAGCAGGGAAGAAATTATCTTCGAACGCGTGAAGGCAATTGTCCAAGCATATGGAACGCTCAGAGAATCAAATCGTAAACAGTTCGGTATTTTTTTCGTACTATCCTATGAAGATAAAGCGCATCATGTCAAAGTAGAAATCAACCGACGCCAGTTTGGTTCCCGATATGAGATCAAGACTTATCTAGGCGTTTCCATGCTCGTGATGGTTCCGGAAGATATCTTCGCACATAAATTGATGGCCATGTATGAGCGTATCGGCAAGACCAGCCGCGACATTTATGATGTATGGTTCTTTCTTCAACATCACTTTCCGATCAATCAAGAGATTATCCAGAATCGCTCGAAGATGTCCTTCGATGAACTGCTTCGGGCCTGCATCACTCAATTGGAAAGGTTCAACAATCGGCACATATTGGACGGGGTTGGCGAGTTATTAACACCTGGTCAGAAAGATTGGGCGAAAGCAAAACTCCGTGAAGATACGATTGCTTTGTTGAAATTGAGATTGAGTGGTTAGAGCTTGAATTCTTTGGGCAAGAAATTCTTATCTGCACTCATTCCAAAATGTTAAAACGTTTGACGGAGCCATTCTTTAGTTGGGATTGTAACTCATAACCTGATGGGCGCAGGTTCAAAGTCCTGCCCCTGCTACTTGATGAGAAGGCTGTGTTCATATAACACGGCCTTTTTGTTTTAACGTTTTGACGATGAGACATTTATCACTACGATTCGTCCATTTCTCTGATATGTTGCAGAATGGCTTGCTACAAACAAGATTCTTTTGGATACATGCTGAGATATGGACAGGATTCAAGATGCAAAAAACGGAGCACGTCTCATGGTGAAAATGGGTTAATATCCGCACCAACCGCTTGAGTGATGTCGTCATCGAGATGCTGGGCGAAAAATTCAAAGGTGTTTTGCCTTCAGACGATTTTCTGGCCCATGATAACCGACGTGGGGTGACCCGGCTGAATCGGCGCTGCTTTGCCAAACAACTGAGAAAGCATTGCCCTCATTTGCTGCGTTTTTTGTATGTCGATGGGCTGGATGCCACCAACAATTAAGCCGAGCGGATGCTGCGATCCACCGTGATCACCCGAAAAGCCAACGGTTGGAACCGGACTCGGGACGGGCAGAAGCTTACGCCATCTCGACCAGTGTCTTGGCAACTTCGCATCAACGTTCGGTTCCGATCCTCAATTACTTGATTCAACTCCACCTGAAAGGCGCAGTCATTTCGCAGCAATTTGGTGAACTTACAGCTCTTTGTACCATCAATTCACAACTGCCACAAAATCATTCATCCCATTGGCGACTTCACTGTGAACATCTTTGAACGCCAAACACGTACCATCCAGAATTAGAAAACTGCCTTGTGTGCCAGTTCCGGCGCTGCCTTGATATTCATCCTGAATCTGGTGATACACCCTCGCGCTCGACCAAGGCAAGTTGGATATGAAATGCTACATGGCTTGCCCATCATTCCCTTCCATCTGTCGGGCAATTCCAGCGTAGTGTCAATCCTTCTCCAAGGTCAACTAATACTGATCGTCATTGATAGAGAAAATTCTTCTTACAAAACTGATGCAAGAAAAGGGACGCTCTTCAGAACCCAAGAACCTTTGATCTTTCAACATAAAAATTGTAGCAGGTACGCTCTGACAATTACTTAAACAAAAAACCGTAGCTTTACGAGCTACGGTTTTCCATCTATAGCGGGGGCAGGACTTGAACCTGCGACCTTCGGGTTATGAGCTACCGACCCAAATTCGCAAGGAATGACCTCAAAGCTCATAGTTTTTGCCTGGCTTTAGGATGTGCGATTCCTTCGAGCCTGACAATCATCGGTTAGTCGTCATATGTATAAATTGGAAATGTTTTTTCTAATTTATAACTGACAATATTATACAGTGTTTTACTTTGAGTTCTTCATACTTATTGCCATTTGTTTCAAAACTTCTAAATCGTGTTTTGAAAGGCCAGCAACCAGTTCTTTCCAATCCAGCAAGAACTTTTCTTCGTCAGAAGAATGATCATTAGGCAAAAGGCCCGCGACTCGAAAAACATTAATAGGGGAAATATGAAGTGCCTT
>JAJYOH010000377.1 GCA_021796315.1 Chloroflexota bacterium | reverse complement strand
GGAAGCGGTCACGCCGACGGCCACTGTGCTGATCGGATTCGAGATCATCTGCATCGTGTCATAAATAGCGAGACCTGCATAGATCACGCCGCCGGGCGAATTGACATACATCTGAATTTCCTTTTCGGGATCTTCATGATTCAGGAACAGCAATTGCGCCACGATCACATTCGCGACCTGGTCATCGATTGGCGTGCCGAGGAAAATAATTCTTTCCTTGAGGAGCAGGGAGTAGATATCGTAGGCGCGCTCGCCGCGGCCCGACGACTCAACCACCATCGGGATAACACTCTTAAAATTTGGGATCATAGTCTCTCATTTCTTGCTGGACGACTTTTTTGCCGTTGATTTACTTCCAGCACTTGGTTTCTTCGTTGCGGACGCGCCGGACTTCGTGGTCTTACTTGCGGTCCTTGTAGGCGCCTTCGTTTTTGCGGACGAAGCGCCCGCTTCTTTCCTGGATACCTTGGCGGCTTCTGTCTTCCTGGGCTTCGATTTAACCCCGGCCTCTTCCATTAATTCTTCAACCTTGGCCTTTTTCTCAACTTTGAATTCGCCGGTTGCGATGGCTTTCAACCTGTCAAGCGTGCGGAGGGTGAGCACGCGGTTGGCAGATTCCATAACAACTGCTTCCGCTATTTGTTGCTGACCTTTCCTTCCGCCCTTGACGTTGTTCAAGTCCACGCCCTGCATTTGCAGGCTCATCAAGGTGTTATTGAATTCTGCATCGAGGGCGTCTTTGTCTGCCTCGATATTTTGCAGGCGCGAGATTTCATCCATGATGAGCGAACGCTCGAGACGCTTTTGCGCGACCGGCTTGGCTTCTTCTTCAAAGAATTTAGCGGCATCTGTGTTACGCATCTTGTAATACGTCTCAAGATCGAGACCCTGCTGAGACAAACGCTGACGCAGATCGTCCACGACATGCTCGGCTTCGTGGTTGAGTGTATGCGCCGCGTACTTGATGGTCGCGCCTTCCTTGATCGCGTCGATCAGCTTGGCGAAATACTCATCATCATAATCGGCGCGGGCGCGTTCTTCGACATCTTTCTTCAAAGCTTCCTTGAGCGCGTCGAACGATTCGTATTGTCCGACCGTTTTGGCAAAATCATCGTTCAATTCAGGCAAAGTCACGCTGCGCACGGTCTTGACGGTGACTTCCATTTCAACCGCCTGGCCTGCGAGAGTCTCGTCCGAGAAATCTTTCGGGAATTCGTGGCTGATCGTTTTGGCCTCACCCGCTTTCAGTCCCAGAAGTTGACGCGCAAAGCCGGGGAAGGGGAATTCCGTGTCGCGGTCTTCCTTGCGAATCATGGTCGCAAATCCGGTACGCGTCAGGGATTCTCTTTCCGATTTTAGATCAGCAAGGATGTAGTCGCCTTCCTGGGCTTCGCGCTCGACGGTTTCAGTGGTGCTGTACATCTGCTGTAACTCGTCGATGGCCTGTTCCAATTTTTCTTCGCCGGGCGTCTCGAACTCATACGCCTGACGGATTTCATCATAAGCGCCCAAGTCTACTTCAGGGAGAAGCGGGACGAGGAAGGTGAACTTGGGAGTCTCGGTGCCCTCGACATTTTCCAATGTGCCCGCTGCGGCAGGTTTGATAGCGGCCTCTTTCAACATGAGGGGATAGGTTTCATCCACCAGAAGTTCAACTGCACGTTCGTAAATGGCTGCATCACTGTAGTGACGGCGGATCACCTCATATGGAGCTTTACCAGGCCGGAAGCCAGGAATCTTGCCCTGCTCAGAAATCTTACGCGCGGCGCGGCGTTTGGCTGCCTCGAGGCGATCAAGCTCCACCTCGACAACGACTTTTGCCTGGTGATCTTCTTGTACGGTCTTTTCGAATTTCAACTTATTCTCCGTTTAGACCCTAAAGGTCTTGAAGACCTTTGGGGTCTCCTTTTTGAAATAGTGGGGACGGAGGGGGTCGAACCCTCACGCCTTGCGGCACATGATCCTAAGTCATGCCTGTCTGCCAGTTCCAGCACGTCCCCAATCTGCCTGTGTAAATCCGGGTACAGGTGGAACGAATGCGGCGAAATTATAAAGCACGGGAGGGGGTGCGTCAATGAAAGGGGTGGAATGTTAATTATTTGCTTACATGGAAAATCGTACGGCATAATTTGGGCTGATATTATGTCGCGCTGGACGCGGGGCGCGAATTATTGCTGTAGTTGAGAGAAATATTTGGGTTGAGGTGTCCGCCTGGAGCCGGTGCGAAGCGCAGATTCTTGTCCGTGCGCCGATGCCTTGCGGCACACTTGCCAAATGTGGTGAATAAATTTTTCAGATCTGGAAATCCAAAAGGGCCTGCACGATCTTTTGCGCGGCGTGTCCGTCGCCAAATGGATTGGACGCTTTTGACATTTCCGCATAAGCGGACTCATCCTCCAGCAGCCGCGTCGCTGCCTCGACGATGCGGCGGGTATCCGTTCCGACGAGCTTCAATGTCCCCGCCTGAATCCCCTCCGGGCGTTCCGTGACTTCACGTAAAACCAGAACCGGTTTGCCGAATGCCGGAGCTTCCTCCTGAATGCCGCCTGAATCCGTCAGGATCAGCGTGGCTCGTTTCATCAGATGAACAAGAGGCAGATAGTCCAGCGGCGGCAGAAGGGTGACATGCGCCGTGTCTCTCAATATCCGATTGACGGGTTCTTGTACATTTGGATTAAGATGCACGGGGTAGACGATCTCCACACCGCCGCGTGAAACGATCTCTTTCAACGCCAGGCAAATATTTTCCATTGGTTCGCCAAAATTTTCGCGGCGATGTGCCGTAACGAGGATCAATTTCTTCTGCGTTCCACGATTTCCAATTTCTAATTTCTCCATCCAGCGCGTGACTTCCTCCGGCTCCTCTTGCTTCGCCACAAATTGCAACGCGTCAATGACCGGGTTGCCTGTGACCGCGATGATCTTATCGTCAACACCCTCGCGCAACAAATTTTGCCGCGCCCAATCCGTTGGCGCGAAGTGCAAATCGGCGGCCACGCCTGCCACGCGGCGATTGATCTCTTCGGGGAATGGCTGCCATTTGTCGTGAGTCCGCAATCCGGCTTCAACGTGTCCAACGCGGATTCGGCGATAATATGAAAGCAAGGCTGTGATGGCGACTGTTGTTGTATCACCCTGCGCCAAAACCCAATCGGGTTTGAAATCAGTCAGCACTGGGTCAAGGCTGGTGAAAATTGCGGCGCTTAATTCAGGTAATGATTGATCCTCGCGCATCAAATCCAAGTCGTAATCGGGCTTGATTTGAAATAAACCCAAAACCTGATCGAGCATTTGCCTGTGCTGCGCGGTAACGCACACGCGCGCTTCGATCTCCGGCGTCTGACTCAATTGTCTCACCACTGGCGCCATCTTCACCGCTTCGGGCCGCGTGCCAAAAACTGAAAGAACTTTGATCACTTACCAACTCCCAATCTTGAGACAGAAAAATCAGACTTTATCCATTCATTCAGATTCCACGCATTGACCGTATCCACGACAACGCGCGCCCGCGTCATCTCCCGGACCTTGAGCGGACTCAGCGAAACGAATTCCGTGTGCCGCACGAGCAGCAGGATCGCATCTGCGCCTTTGAGCGCATCTTCAAGATTCTTCGCCATGTCCATGCCGGGCAGGCCTTCCAATTTGAACGGCTCAAATGTTTTGACCTGCGCGCCTTCTTCTTGAAGCAAATGCACAACTTCAGCGGCGGGACTTTCGCGCAGATCATCAACATCTGGCTTATAAGCCAAACCGAGCGCGGCGATTCTTTTTCCTTTCAAATCGCCGAGCGCGCGCTTGACCAGATCCACAACAAAATGCGGTTGCGCGTCGTTGACTTGACGCGAGTTATAAATCAACGGAGTTAACTCCGGCGCGGTCTCGACCAAGAACCACGGGTCTACGCTGATGCAATGTCCGCCAACGCCGGGGCCGGGGCTGAGAATCTTCACACGCGGGTGACGGTTGGCGATGCCGATGGCTTTCCACACATCCACGCCGAACTTATCGGCGAGGCGCGCGAACTCGTTGGCAATGGCGATGTTAACATCGCGGTAAGTGTTTTCCATCAGCTTGACCATTTCGGCGGTGGTCGCATCGGTTTTGACGATCTCGCCCTTGACGAAGATCGAATATAAATCTGCGCCAGCCTGTGCGGATTCGGGAGTCACACCGCCGATGACGCGCGCGTTCTCGATCAGCTCGCGCAAAATTTGTCCGGGCAAGACGCGTTCGGGCGAATAAGCCAGATGAAAGTCGCGCCCGGCCTCAAGTCCCGAACGAGCGAGAATCGGAGCGATCAGTTCAAGAGTCGTGCGCGGAGGCGAGGTCGATTCGAGCACCACGAGATTCCCCCTCCGCAAAAATGGGAGGATGGCTTCGGCCGCGGAGGCCACCGCGCGCATATCGGCCAGTTTATATTTTTGTCCGTTGTATTCGCCGAATTGATTTTCGAGGAAGGGCGTGGGGACGGCGATCAGGAAGGCGTCGGCTTCTTCGGGTTGGGTGGAAACGTTGAAGTTTCCAGAAGCCAGCGCGGCCCTGACGGTATCGCGCAGTCCCGGTTCGTGAATGTGAATATCGCCGCGTTGCAAGGTTTCGACGATGTTTTCATTTATATCCACGCCCAGCGCTTTGACGCCGCGCGTGGCAAATGTCGAAGCGGTTGGCAGGCCGATATAACCCAAGCCGAGGACACAAATTTTGTTGAATTTCACTCAAGCTCCTTAAGGGGAAAATCGCCATCATTATACACCGCACAACCATCCATCTTTTATCACGTATGTCTGTAGTGAGAGTTGTTGTATAATCATTTTGTGTAAAGAAGGAAAGAATGGACATTCTGCTCAATCCGAACCTTGCCTACTTGCTGCTCGTTTCAGGGACGTTGCTGACATTGCTCGCCATTGTTACGCCAGGGAGCGGAATTCTGGAGGTCGGCGCTCTATTTTGTCTTGTGCTGGCCGGTTACGCAGTTTATAACATTTCCTTCAACGGGTGGGCATTGGTCATTCTTCTCTTGAGCCTCGCGCCTTTTCTGTATGCTATTCGCCGGCCAAAGCGGGAGGCGTTTCTCGTTTTATCCATTTTGGGATTGGTGATCGGCTCGGTATTTTTCTTCACCGAAGGAGGAAAACCGTCTGTTAATCCGATCCTGGCAGTGATCGTTTCGCTTTTGTACGCGGGCTATCTGTGGGTTGCAATTCGCAAGGTAATTCAGGTTTTGCAAAGACAGCCATCGCATGATCTCGCCACATTGATGGGTATGGTTGGAGAGTCCAAGACGAGTGTTTCGCAGGATGGCTCCGTCCAGGTGGCTGGAGAGTTATGGAGTGCCCGCAGTGAAAAGGTGGTGTCAGCAGGAAGCCCGATCCGGGTTATAGGTCGTGAAGGTTTTGTTTTGGTTATTGAAAGTTTGGAAACAACCAAATAATTTCAAAAGGAGATATTGAATGAACGCAGCGATTACATCTACATTTTGTTTGATCGGCGCGGTCGTGGTAGTGGCTGTAATTTTTTTGGCCAATGCCATTCGGATCGTGCCTGAATATCAGCGCCTGGTGGTCTTCCGACTGGGACGCGTGTTGCCCCAGCCCAAAGGCCCCGGCATCGTTTTGCTGATCCCCTTCGTGGATATTCCTAAAATGGTCGATCTGCGTGAGCAGATCCGCGAAGTGCCACATCAGGTTTCAATTACAAAAGATAACGCACCCATCTCAATTGACTTCCTGTGGTATTACAAGGTGCTCGATCCGGGACAGTCGGTGCTGGCAGTTCAGAACTTTGAGTTGTCTGCGGCTGGCATCGCCGCCACCACTTTGCGCGCGGTCATCGGCGGTATCCCGCTGGATGATGTGCTTTCGGAGCGCGAACACATCAACACCATGCTTCGCACCCGTCTCGATGAGATCACGGAGCGTTGGGGTGTGAAAGTCACCAATGTTGAAATCCGCGAGATCATTCCGCCCAAGGATGTTCAGGAAGCGATGAACCGTCAGATGACCGCAGAACGTATCCGCCGCGCGGTCGTGACCGAGTCGACCGGTACGCGCGAAGCCGCCATTAACGTTGCGGAAGGCGAAAAGCAGTCCGCCATTTTGCGTGCGGAAGGCCAGAAGCAATCCGCCATTTTGGCCGCCGAAGGCGAACGTCAGGCCCAGGCTTTGCGCGCCCAAGGTTATGCCGATGCCTTGACCAACATCT
>JAJYOH010000376.1 GCA_021796315.1 Chloroflexota bacterium | reverse complement strand
TCACCCAAATATTTATTGAAACATCAAGAAGGAATTTATGTCTGTTTCAGAGACCATACTTAATGAATTAGAAAAAGTTACCGGAACAGATCAGGTGCGTAAAGATTTGAACCTCGATCTTTTCGGAGAAAAGGTGCTGGATTCTTTTGGTACAGTGGAATTGATCGTTGCACTCTCGCAGACCTTTGATATTGAAATTCCTCCCAGCCAGATCGACCGCGATCTATGGGCAACGCCGCAAAAGATCATCAATTATTTTACTGAAAAACTGAATTGACCATGAAACGAACGCCGCACCTGACCGCCGGGATCATATCGGTTACCATCCTTGTGGCGGCCATGCTAGGATTTAACTATTATGCTGAGTCGCTCGAAGCAAGTTATATCAACGCGCTCGGCCCGCTCGATCTTGCACAGACCCGGAACGGCAGCGCATTACAGCGCGCAGCCATCCAACAACCTGACCTCCTGTCGGTCTATGGAAGTTCGGAAATCACAATGATTGCAACCAATTATCAGGCCAACTTATTCTTTAGCACTTATCCGACCGGCTTTACAACCATTGACATTGCCAACCTGGGCATGTCATCCATTACCATGGCGCAAAACCTGGCAGCGCTTGGGCCGGCCCTGAAAGGCAAAAAAGTTGTCATCTCCATCACGCCTGCGCCATTCACCATGGGCGCGCTTTCAGAACAATACTACGCTGGAAACTACACGCGCCTGCATGCTTACGAAATGATTTTCAGTCCGTATCTCAGCATGGATACCAAAAGCGCGGCGGCCAAACGCATGCTGGAATTTCCATTCACGCTTCAAGCCGATCCTTTCTTGAAGTTGACCTTGTCCGCTTTAAATAAGCCTTCACTTCCCACCAAAATGTTTTATTACATTGCCTGGCCGTTGGGCGAACTTCAAACCATCGTAATGAACCTTCAAGACCACGCGGCAGTGATCGCATATCTTCGCTCTCACTCGATCAACCCGGATGTTCAACGCGAACCGCGCGCCATCGACTGGTCGGCTACGCTTGAAACGGCACTCGCAGAGCAGAAGATGCACACGCTGAATAATTCCTACGGCGTCGAAGATACAAAATGGAAAAATTACCAGGGTTTATTAGCGACTCCTATTGTTCCCGGTTCAGGCGACAAACGGTTTATTCGCGATGTCCAGGGCGCAAGAGAATGGGATGACTTGCAAATCCTTCTGAGCGTCCTGCAGGAACTTGGCGCACAGCCCTTGATCCTAAGCCGCCCCATGAATGTTCATCTCTGGGAAGCACTGGGAGTCTCTGAAAAGGCTCAAAATACTTTTTACACAAAACTGCATGATGTCACTGCGCCTTACAATGTGCAGGTGGTCGATTACCGCGAATATGGTACGGATATTTATTTCAGCATCGATCAGGCCGCACACACCAGCCGGGAAGGATGGGTCTATGTGGATCAAACGCTTGACGACTTTTTTCACGGACGCCTTCACTAACCCCACAATAAAAACAATCCTGCTAACGCTTTATTACCTGGCAATCATCGCAGGTCTAATCATCATGTATGGCAAGGGTGATTTCTCCACGCCCAAGTTCATTTATCAGGGATTCTAGTTTAATGAACCTGTTGCAACGCATTGACCGTTGGAGCAAGGAAACGCCAAATCAGACCGCTCACATTTGCGGGGACCAAAAGCTTATATATTCTGAATTGAGCAATCGCTCCAATGCCCTGGCTGCTGTCCTCGCGCAAAAACTGCCTGCTGGCCACTCACCTATCGCGATGCTCGGGCACAAGGAATCAGAAATGCTGATCGCCTTCCTCGGAGCGGTCAAGTCCGGACATCCCTACATTCCTTTGGATAGCTCTCTTCCATCTCAACGTATCGACGCGATTATGGAGACAGCCAGCGCGTCCATGCTCTTGACCCCGGAACGGGTACGCACGTTAATCGCCGAATCCACTCCCGATCCATCCAGCTTCGAGATTCGCTACCCTGACTTAAATGATGCCTGGTATGTCATCTTCACATCCGGCAGCACCGGCGACCCTAAGGGTGTTGTCATCACACGCGGCTGCCTTGAAAGTTTTGTAGATTGGATATTATCGGAACAGCATTTTACAAATGGAAAGGAAATCTTCCTCAATCAGGCGCCCTTCTCATTTGATCTGTCTGTGATGGATCTTTATTCTAGTCTCGCAACTGGCAGCACTCTCTTTAGCTTGACAAAAGATGTGATCGCCGAACCAAAGCAATTGTATAAAGTTCTGGCAGATTCAAATATAACCGTCTGGGTTTCCACACCTTCATTTGCGCAATTATGTTTGCTGGACCCATCCTTTGACAAAGAGTTATTGCCTCGCACACACAAATTCTGGTTTTGCGGTGAAACGCTCACGCCGGAAGTGGCTGGAGGTCTGCTAAAACGCTTTCCAAACAGCGAAGCCTGGAATACCTACGGCCCCACAGAAGCAACGGTCGCAACGACATCCATCCGCATCGATCAAGATGTGCTGGCACGTTACAGCCCGCTGCCAGTCGGACGACCAAAACCGGACAGCCGGATTCAAATCTTCAATAACGGCGACCCGCTTGAAGGTCAGGAAAGAGGCGAGATCGTGATCGCGGGCGACAACGTCAGCATTGGCTACATCAACCGTCCGGACTTAACGTCGCGTGCCTTTTTCGAAATGGACGGCCTGCGTGCATATCGCACCGGCGATCTCGGACATTTTCAAGACGATCTGTTATTCTTCGATGGCCGGATTGATTTTCAGATCAAGCTGCACGGATACCGCATCGAGATTGGCGACGTGGAAAATAATTTACACGCCTTATCAGTTGTGCAGGATGCGGCGGTGATCCCCGCCATCAAGGATAGCAAGGCCGAATATCTGGCTGCGTTCATCATTTTGAAAAGCCGCCCGGCAAACACGGACTTTGAGATTACGCGCATGTTGAAGCGCGAACTTGGCGAACGCCTGCCTGATTATATGATCCCGCGTAAATTTATTTTTCTACAGCAATTTCCAATGACCACTAACGGCAAGACCGACCGCCGCAAATTGGGGGAACAGCTTTAGTGAATCCATATACCAGTTTTCTTTATTTTGGCCTTGCTCTTTACGTTCTCATCCCGGCCATCTTTGCAGGCTTCTTCAGAAGGATCTCCAAAATTTGGCTCGTGCTTGCAACGCTGCCGATGCTGGCAATCCAATATAACAACATTCGCGCGCTGACGCCAACAACATCCATCAATGAAGTTATATTAGTCGGCGTTTATGCGGTTTCGCAATGGATCATTGCCAGTGTTTTCTTGTTCTTCCGCAAAAGAAAATCGAACCGTTTTGGGTTTTATCTGGCCATCCTGCTCAGTTTGCTGCCCTTATTAGCCGCAAAATTTATGCCGTTATTTAAGGCCGATTACCAATTATTTTTTCTTGGACTTTCATACGTTACGTTCCGCAGCCTGGACGTCATCATCGGCATCCAGGATAGTGTCATCACTTCCATTGCCCCGCTTCAATACCTGACCTTTTTGCTGTTCTTCCCCACCATCTCTTCCGGCCCGATCGACCGATATAATCGTTTTGCAGAAGATTGGAAACGCGACAGAACCCGGGAAGACGTTCTTCAAGACCTCGACAAAGCCATCCACATGATCTTCACAGCTTTCCTGTATAAATTCATTCTGGCGGCACTGATCAAACAATACTGGCTGGACCCCGTGTCGCACGGAGCGGGAATCGTCACCATCGCATCCTACATGTACGCCTACACGTTCTATCTATTCTTCGACTTCGCAGGCTACAGTCTTTTTGCCATCGGGTTTAGTTATTTCTTCGGCATCCACACGCCGGATAATTTCAACCGTCCGTTCCTTTCGCGCGACATCCGCGATTTTTGGAACCGTTGGCACATGAGTCTCTCTTTCTGGTTCCGCGACCATATCTATAATCGTTTCATCTTCGCGGCGTTGAAGGGAAAGTGGTTCAAGAACCGTTATACAGCCTCATATCTTGGTTACATCATCACGATGGGATTGATGGGAATCTGGCATGGCACCGATCTGCATTACATTGTTTACGGCTTATATCACGGCGTCTTATTGGCAGTCACCACATGGCTGGATCGCCGCTATAAAGGCAACCGTCTGCTCAACGACAAGCGTTTCATCTGGCGAGGCGCGTCGATCCTGCTGACCTTTCATCTCATTGCATTCAGTCTTCTGATTTTCTCCGGACGGTTATTCTGACAACTGTCATCGCCCATCATTAAAAGGAGTTCGCAATGATGCTCCCAAGATTATTGATCACCGGATGCAATGGATTGGTTGGGAGAATTTTATGGGATCATCTGGGAAATGATTTCGAATTATACGGACTCGACCGTTCTTCCGGCGCGCCATCGGAGAAAATTTTTCAGGCGGATATTTCCAAGCCCGAACAAGTAGATTCGGTATTCAACCAAATTCCTTCGCTCACTTACATTGTGCATTTGGCTGGTGATCCACACGTGGAGGCGGATTGGGATTCTATTTTTGCCAACAATATCGGCGGGACGAAAAATATCTATGAAGCAGCGCGGCTGGCAGACGTGAAGCGAATCGTGTTCGCCAGTTCAAATCACGCAACTGGAGCCTACGAAGGATTTCCTCCCAGCCTGCATACCCTGCCAAAGCCCGCGCTCATCACAACTGAAATGCCCATCCGGCCTGACAGTTTCTACGGCGTCAGCAAAGCCGCCGGAGAGGCGATTGCCAGAATGTATTATGAACTTTATGGACTCGCGTCGATCTGCCTGCGGATCGGATCGGTTACAAGAGGTGATGATCCAACTCAAAACCCCCGTTATCAAAGTACGTGGCTTAGTCATCGGGACCTGGTCCAATTGGTGAAGAAAAGCCTGCTTGCAGACGCGAAGTTCGGAATCTATTACGGTGTTTCAAACAACAAGAAACGCTTCTGGGATATTTCGAAAGCGGAGGCTGAACTCGGTTATCATCCTGAAGATGATGCATCACGAGCATTTCGTGGTGGGTAGGAAAGGGACAAGAGGAAAGAAAATGAACGTTTCTGACGCCATCCGCACCAAGCGCGCCGTGCGCAAGTTTCAAGATAAACCGCTGCCGAAGGAAATCGTCACCGCGATTCTCAACGCGGGACGCAGGTCGCAATCATCGAAGAACGAGCAGACATGGCAATTCATCGCAATTCAAGATAAAAAGATATTGCGGGCTTTGTCCGAGTGCGGACAATTTGCAGGACATCTCGCGGGCGCGGCGCTGGCGGTTGCAATTCTGACCCCCAGCCCAACCGAAAAATTCCAGACAATGTTCGATGCGGGTCAGGCCGCGGCGTTCATGCAACTCGCGGCATGGGAATTGGGCATCGGCTCATGTCCCGCTTCGATCTATGAGGCGGAAAAGGCACGCAAGATTTTGGGCTTCCCACCCAAACTGCATTTGCGCATCGCGCTGTCGTTTGGCTATCCGTTAAACGAAGAGAAGTTATCCGCGCCGCCGAAGAAGGGAGGGCGGAGGGGGTTGGAGGAAGTGGCGCATTGGGAGAAATGGTAGAATCAAAATATGAAGACTACAATGCTTGCTGTCAAAACCAAAATCCATCCAACTGGTTTTCCGCCTGTAGCAAAAACGTTGCCGCTGGCGATTAAGCGCATTGTGTCCGAACTCAAGCCAGAGAAGATCATCTTGTTTGGCTCCTACGCGTACGGCAATCCCATGCCAGACAGCGATGTGGATTTGCTGATTGTCATGGAAACAAACGGCAAAGAAAAAGAAACATATCGCGCCGCGTCCATGTTGCTCTATCCACGACAATTTCCTGTGGACATTATCGTGAAAACGCCCAAAGAAGTAGAGGACGCGCTCAAAGGCGGAACAGACAACGGTTTTTTCATTCGCGAAATCGTCAAAAAAGGCAAAGTACTTTATGACCGAAATAAGCGAACTTAAGTCTTGGATTGCATACACAGAAAATGATTACGGCGCGGCCAAAACACTGTCGAGTCTCAAAAAACCCTTGTTACCCTCAGCTTGTTTCCACGCACAACAATGCGCGGAAAAGTACCTGAAAGCATTGTTGATCCTAAAAGATGTGGAATTGTACAAATTGTCCGTGCACTATTCTTGTATATGGAAATTGAATGACCGAATCCCTCACTCCATTTTTCAAACCTCACGGCGTCGTTGTC
>JAJYOH010000375.1:5542-6211 GCA_021796315.1 Chloroflexota bacterium | reverse complement strand
CGCGCCATCGTCTGCCCCTTCCCCGAAATCGGCATGGATGTGGACAAGCCTCACCAACTGGAACTGATGCGCGACGACCTCGAGTCACGCGTCCGCAAGATTGCCAAATCATCGGCTCCGAAGTCTGCTGCGAAGGCTAGGCCGGCCAGGAAAGCCAGCGCCGTGAAGGCCAAGCCGGTTAAGAAAGCCAGTGCGAAGAAGACACCTTCGTCAAAGAGCAAGCCCGCTCCGAAACCGGCTGGCAAAGCCAAAAAGAAATAGAACCCTGCCACGGGGCGAATCGTGGAGACACGCATCAAGACTCTTGAACCGCGAAGCCCACAAAGAACGCGAAGAAAACTTTTAAATCTTTGCGAACTTTGCGAACTTCGCGGTTATTTTTGCCAAGCATGCAGACTCCAAAATCTGCAATAATGCTCCTCGTTTTTATTTCAGGTGAACATGAATTTCAAATCCATTCTTCAACTCGACGCCGACGTCTCCAACAAATTGTGCGTGGCTGAAAAGCCCGGTGCGCTTCGCAGCTTCGCTGTCTTCTTTGCCCACTCCGGCGACTCATGGTTCTGGGGATTGGGGCTGATCATCTTGTGGCTGGTTGGAGACTCGTTCTGGAAACAATGGGCCATCGTTGTGCTGGCTGGCATCTCCATATTGGCCGTGCTGGTGATG
>JAJYOH010000375.1:0-5532 GCA_021796315.1 Chloroflexota bacterium | reverse complement strand
GACGCAGACGGCCCGAGGGCGAATGGGGCAGCATCTACCGCAACACCGATCCGCATTCGTTTCCATCGGGACACGCTGCACGCGCCCTCATGATCGCCGTGGCCGCGGCTGGTTTGGGACCGGGCCCGGTTGCGTTGCTGTTGTGGATTTGGGCGCCGCTCGTGGCGCTGGCGCGCGTCGCAATGGGCGTCCATTATGTGTCCGACATCGTTGCGGGGTTTGTGGTCGGCCTATTCATGGGATTGGTCGTCCTTCAATTTCATCCACTGTTCTTGAGCTGGCTGGTATCACTTATTCATTTACCACTTTGGTGACACATGATCACTTTGCTTTTTTCACGCTTTCCAAATGTTCTTTGATATGACCCAGATCACGCTCGACCCAGGTTTGCAATGTCATGCCACTGCCTTGAATTAAGTGACACGAAGGTCGCCCCCAGGCTTCACTGGGCAAGCCGCGCAAAGCATTCACCAAAGACAGAACATTCATCACAAAACCGTCCAACATGGAAACCAAATTTTCCTGGGCATCATAATGTTCAGCCATGTAGGCATCGCCGTCAAAATTTTCAAACTGAGGATCGTCTTCTTGCAACGTGCGGCGGGCGCGCATTCCATACACCAATACATCCACATCGCGTGTATGCGCCGCCAACTGATGCACATTCCATCCGCCTTCCTCAATCGGCGAATATGGATTTTTGACACTCAGGCACACATCACGAAATTCCCTGGCAGACTCTTCAAGGTTATCCATCAATTCCTTGCGATACTCTTGCAATTCGTTCATCGCGCCTCCAGATTGACAATTTGACCATTCAAATCTGATCGGCATAAATACAACACCGACTCGATCAAATCAGCGGGAACGGATGGGTCAACGTGCTGGAATTCGGGAAAGCCCGTTCCCACCGCGTGGACATGGACACCGTACGATGCGAACTCGATGGACGCAGAGCGGGTCAACGCGATCAGACCTGCCATGCTGGCGAAATATGCCGCTTCCTTCCCGACCTGGGGGCGGGTCGCCGTTATCAAATTGATTATCACGCCCGCACTTTTTGCGCGCATCACGCGCCCTGCCGATTGCATCATCAAAAATGCGCCGGTCAAATTGACATCCAGCACACGGTGCCAATCCCATTCATCCATCTTGAGCAGGTCCACTTGCGGTTCGACGGCAGCATGATTGATCAAAATATCAATACCGCCAAAGTCGTCTTCAACCTGATTGATCATCGTCTGTGCCGCCACCTTTTTGGCCACATCATGCACGTACGCCTTGATCTTTCCGGCGCTTTGCGAGACCAGATCATCGAGATTGATCGGCGAAATATCATTGACCGCCACGGATGCGCCGCGCGCCGCAAAGGCTTCCGCCAATACGCGGCCTTTGCCTTTTCCCGCGCCGGTGATGAGAATCACTTTACCTTCAAAATTATTCATCATGGATTGCTCGCTTTACAAACTGGAATTTCATCTGCGTTTTGATCTGCGTTCAACGCCAGGCCAAAGTATGGCGAAGGATCATACGTGTTATTGATGTCCAACTCGTTCATAAATTGTCCGCCGTTATCTTTGACTATGGAAACATGTAAATGCACTCCGACGGGATTATTGGGATCGCCCGAATAATCTCCTTGATAACCAAGCAGCATACCTGCATCAATTTTCTTTTCAGAAGTTCCGGGTGGGAACTCGGATGAGATGAACGAATTGCCGTTCGCGTCGGCCATGTGAGTGTAATAAACCCAGATCTGACGACCGGGCTGGAGCGGATCGCTCGGCACGCGCACAATAACGGATGATTTCCAATTCGATAAACGTGTCAGATAACCCCGATAGGCGGCGACAACTTTGGTCACATTGATGTCTGTCCCCGCGAAAATATCTATGCCCTGATGGCGATGACCGGCCTGAATTGAATCGTCCCAGATAAAGCCGACCATGCCGGTAGTGGGAAAAACAAAAGGGGCTGATCCGCATTTTGAACCGGCAGCAATGACCAGGTCCGGACGGGAAGCGGGGTCTTTGATCCACGCGAAAACCTGGATAGCCCGCGCATTGCCCGATCGATAGGTCCGATAGAGATAATAAGCGCTCGTTGCAAGGGCGACAAGAAGCATGGACACGAAAAGGGAGCGTTTGAACATAGGCCCAGATTATACCTTTTGCTCAAGTAGGTCATCATAGAACTCTAACAATATCTATCTTCGCCGTTTACTGACTTTCCGCTCTCACTGAGAGCAATCATCGCAAGTTGCCGGTGCAGACCTGGGTTGGTCGGGCTGGCGAAACGATTTAATGAATCGCTGGAATGAAGGTCGGCGAACTGGATTTCACGGACGGCCGATTGACACTCCTGCTGCGGCGCTTGAGCCAAAAACGGGATTGACAACCCAACAGCCGAGCGGCTGTTGAATACGTTTGACAATGTCACGCTGACCATTGTGTATTTGCCAGACCAAACCATTTGCCACATCATGCCCTTGACGCCCTTGCGGACTCGCACGCTTCGTGTGGCACTGCCTGGACTATCCGCCACGATTTGTACCCGGCTGGCCGAAAATTGAGAAAAGCCAAAACGATTTTAGTGAAGGGACAATCATAATTCATCCTTTCCTATGCACCGCCCACGCGGACCGTGACCCCGTGCGCGGACTCCCCGCAGGGACCCGCCTGACCACACTTGCCCTGCCGTCTCGCACCGGCGTGCTCGCGGCACGAACGGTGGCGGGCAGTGCCTAGGGAAGACGGCGTGGACGCATGGCTCGACAAAGAGAACCAATCCTCCCAGGACAGGGTTTCGACAGGCTCAACCTACCAGCAGATTGGGAACTGGAAATCCGCAAGGCGGTATAATAGCAGTATCGCTTAGGAGACTTGACCATGAAATACAAAATCCGCTTAGAAAAAACAGAAGAAGGTTATGCCGTTTGGTGCCCTGGACTGCCAGGGTGCTGGTCGCAAGGGGAGACAGAGGCGGAAGCATTGGAAAATATCAAGGACGCGATCAAGACGTATCTTGAAACGGTTGAAATCCTGCTCAAGGACAAACAGACTCGAATGGTCGAAGTTCCTGTTTAATTATGCCCAAATTGGCGGGAATTCAACACCAGCGAGCAATAAAAGCCTTTGAGAAAGCAGGGTTTCGCGTGATCCGCGAAAGGAAGCACATTTCCATGGCGAAAGATGATCGAATTATCATCATCCCGCGCAACAACCCGATCAACGCCTTCACAATGGCAGGAATTATCAAAGACGCGGGTCTGACCATCGAAGAGTTCAAGAAATTGCTGTAATATGCCCGAAACCAAACGCCCCCTCAAAGTCTTCCCTTCGACACTCCCTTCGGTCGCAGGGCAACGCCTCTGCCACGCCCACGCGGAGCGTGACCCCGTCCCACAAGGGGATGATATGCGCGCACTCTTGGTGGTCGAGTAGGCGGCGGGATTCAACAAGTCTTTGGAAAACTACTTTACCTCCGCCGCCGTATCGAGACCCGCCTGACCACACTTGCCCTGCCGTCTCGCACCGGCGTGCTCGCGGCACGAACGGTGGCGGGCAGTGCCAGGGAAGACAGCGTGGACGAATGGCCCCACAAGGCAAAACTCCTTCTCCAAAATTGAGAGTTATAATAACCGTATAGTTCAGGAGAAAGACAATGAATACTTATCCATCAATTTATACAGAGAAAATTTCTCAGGAAATTCACCAGACGCCTGATGAATATTTACCCGCATTATTGGAGATAGTGCGCCTATTCCGCGAAACTGTGACGTTGAAACCTGCCGAGTTAAGTTTTCGCCAGGGGTGGGAAGAAGCAATGAATGGCGAACTCCTCCCGTTGGATCAACTTTGGGAAGGCGTAGATGCCGCATAAGCCAACGATTGAGATTGCTTTCACGCCAGAGTTCAAGCGCAATTTGCGTGGACTGGCGAAGAAGTATCCTCATATTCGTTCGGATGTTCAACCGATTATCGAACAAATTCAAAACGGGGAATTTGTTGGCGACCAGGTTCAGGGGACGGGCTACACAATTTTCAAAGTTCGCATTCGCAACAGTGACGTTTCGCGCGGCAAGAGCGGTGGCTATCGCGTGATTTACTACCTGAAAACAGCAACGGCTGTCATACTCGTAACGATTTACTCAAAGACCGAACAATCTGACGTTTCATCTGCAAAAATCAAGAAGATACTTTCCGAGTTCAAGTAATTCATCCTTCATCCTTCTGACTTCATCCTTTCCTATGACCCGCCCTCTCAAAGTCTTCCTCTGCCACGCCCACGCGGACCGTGACGCCGTCCGCGCGCTGTACGCCTGCCTGACCAAAGACGGCGCGGACGCATGATTTGACAAGGAAAAATTTCTACCTCTACTAATTGAGAGTTGATCACATTTGGCTGTATAATTTTATTACCTCTTTTCGGTGGGACAAGCAAATGCTCGAGACTAAACGCCCTCCCAATGCCTTCCCTTCGACAGGCTCAGGACAAGCCTCTGCCACACTGTGCATGCGATGCAGTTCCGTGATGTTTATGCCGCACAAGGAAATTGATCGAGTCACATTTTATGTTGCAGGATTTTCTTGAAGAACGCAAACACATGGTGGCACGCGAGCTCCGTGCACGCAAAATCACTGACGAGCGTGTGCTGGCTGCGTTTGAATCGATCCCGCGTCATCTCTTCGTGCCGGAGAAGTCGCGGTTGTTGGCGTACGAAGACTGCCCGCATCCGATCGGTTTCGGGCAGACGATCTCGCAGCCGTTTATCGTCGCATATATGATCCAAGCGCTGGAACTGATTAACACGGAACGCGTGCTTGAAGTAGGAACGGGGTCAGGCTATCAGGCGGCAATTCTTTCGTGCCTGGCGCAGGAGGTGCATACTGTCGAGTTGATCCCAGCCCTGGCAGATCGCGCCGCTCAGACGCTTGCCGATCTTGGAATCAAAAACGTTTTTGTCCACATCGGAGACGGGTCCGTGGGCTGGCCCGAGTCCGCGTTGTACGACGCGATCATTGTCGCTGCCGCCGCGTCTCGTGTGCCGAAGAGCTTGTTGAGTCAATTGTCCGATCACGGACGCATGATCCTGCCTATAGGCGGAAGCGGATTCCAAGTGTTACAGTTGTGGCGGCGCGCGAAAGAATCCTTTTCACACGAGATGTTGCTGCCTGTTGCATTTGTTCCGCTGAGAGGCAAGGAGGGGGTGTGAATTTGCGAGATTGTGTCCAGGTAATTGACGTATAATATTCGATATGAAGCAGGACGGGGTTCTTCAAATCTTGAAACAAAAAAACGCTGAAATGACAAAACAATTCGGCGTCAAATCCTTGTTGTTTGGCTCGGTGGCAAGGAATGAAGCCACTCCTGCCAGCGATGTGGATTTGCTGGTGGAGTTCAACCGTCCCGTTGGTTATTTTGGTTTGTTCGCTTTGCAGGATTACCTTGAAAAACTGCTTGGCTGTCCCGTTGGCCTTGGGACTCCTGGTAGTTTAAAGCCTTATATAGAAGATCGTGTGATGGGGAATT
>JAJYOH010000374.1 GCA_021796315.1 Chloroflexota bacterium | reverse complement strand
GACCGGCACCCTTGTATACAGGAGTTCATGCTAACAAACGATTCTACCACTATTGCCTGTGAAGTTCCTGTCTACTTAACCCACGATGATATCCTCTACTTCGCGAATAGGGGGTTTGTCGTTCCGCTTCAGAACGCGGCGACGCCAATCACTGGCCACATCGACTTTCTCCAAATCCGAAACGGATTCATCCATATCCTCGATTACAAACCGGATGCCGATAAGATAAACCCAGTGAGCCAGCTGACGATCTATGCCCTAGCTTTGGCTTCACGCACCAAACTGCCGTTGAAGGTCTTCAAGTGCGCCTGGTTTGACGATAGGCATTACTTTGAATTCTTCCCCCTTCATGCCGTCTACGCCAAAAGAGGATGATCACACGTCATGAGAAACAACCGGTCATACATGAAAGGCAATTTGCTCGTCTCGCTTTCCTATTTGCAACAACACAGTCTTATTTTCTTCTGTGAAACACCACAACATTTCATCCCATAATATTATGAGCCTATAGTTGTTTTTGCCGTCCTATAGTGAGACATCCAGCTTCAAGGACTTTTCGGCGAATATGTGCCAGCTTCAGGACCACGTCGTAAAGTTATTTATTGAACGACGTTGAGGCAGGTTTCGCATGCGGGGCGATTGTCGTCGTTTCATCCCATAACGAGTTGGGCCGATAACACATACACTCATCACGCGATGACGATTACAGACCACACTATTCACATCGCCTTAGTTTTGCCGTATTGGGTTTTAGTGATAGAATATCGCTGAAATGTTACGCTCGATGAATTCTCGTTCGTGATGAGACCGGCCCAGGGCACAAAAGACCTCGGGCGACGAGGGGCTTTCAAATTCGCCCACCTTGGGCAACACTGAGGTGGGTATTTCTTATTCTCTTATAATTCTAGACACCGCGCTTTTGCCGCAGAACTGAGGAGCAAGGAATAACTGTGCCAACGCGAGTGCTTAAATTGATTAATGATATACTTGGTAAGTAGACAAATTAATAACACATTCCCAGAATCATCTGCGATGAACACCACCAACCTCGAACATAGCAAACGAATTATCGGCGAGCGCGTAGAGCTATTTGCGCGCAACATTAACCAGTATCATCACCCCGACTACAAAGAAGCGCAACTACGCCAGGAGTTTCTCAATCCATTCTTTGAAGCGCTAGGCTGGGATGTAAATAATCGCCAAGGATGGGCAGAGCAATATAAGGAAGTCGTCAACGAAGACGCGCTCAAAGCCAGGGGGACGACGCAGGCGCCTGATTATTCCTTCCGCATCGGTGGCGTGCGCAAATTCTTCGTCGAGGCCAAGAAACCCGCCCGCATTATCAAGACGGACGCAAGTGCCGCGTATCAATTGCGCCGCTACGCCTGGAGCGCGAAACTACCGCTTTCGCTTCTTTCCGACTTTGAAGAACTGGCGGTATATGACTGTCGCATTCGCCCATTCGAAGCGGATAAGGCCAGCGTTGGGCGCATCGACTTTATCACGTTCGATCACTATCTCGACCAACTACCTGAACTCTATGATACCTTTTCCAAGGAAGCTGTCCTGCGCGGGTCTTTCGACCGCTTTGTCCAGGAAGCCAAAGGCAAGCGCGGCACGGCGCCTGTGGATACTGAGTTTCTCAAAGAGATCGAGCGTTGGCGGGCGATCCTAGCAAAAGACATTGCCCAGCAAAATCCGCGTCTTTCGATTGACGAACTCAATGATGCGGTCCAGCGCACAATCGACCGAATCATCTTCTTGCGAATGGCGGAGGATCGCGGCGTGGAAGAATATGGCCGCTTGGCAGGGCTTGCAAAACGACCAAATGTTTATCAGGGACTGTTGACTTTCTACAACGACGCTGACGCGAAATACAACTCCGGCCTGTTTGATTTTTCAGCGGATATGCTGACGCCGCATTTAAGAATAGACGCTGAAAAGTTGAGCGGCATACTTGAGGATTTATATTATCCACGCGCCCCGTACGAATTCTCCGTGCTGGCCCCAGACACGCTCGGCAAGGTCTATGAACAATTCCTCGGCAGTGTGATCCGTCTGACCCCTGCTCATTTGGCCAAGATCGAAGAGAAGCCAGAAGTGAGGCATGCTGGTGGCGTACATTACACACCTATGTATATTGGGCAGTACCTTGCCACGGAAACGGTCGGAAAGCTGATTGCCGGAAAATCACCGCAGGAGATTGCCCGCATTCGGGTGCTGGATATTGCGTGTGGGTCCGGTACGCTCTTACTGTGTGCCTTTGAATTGCTCCTGGAGCATTACCTCAACTGGTACACTACCCACCGCGATGAGAAGCGGGTACAGAATAGAATCTACGAGAGTGCCACCGGTTGGCGACTGACGACCGCGGAGAAGAAACGCATCCTGACGACGCACATCTTTGGCGTGGACATTGATCGGCAGGCAGTGGAAGTGACAAAACTCTCGCTCCTCTTGAAGGTGCTCGAAGGCGAGAGTCAAGAAACACTTGGTAAACAACTGGCGCTTTTCAAAGAGCGCGCACTGCCGAACCTGGACGACAATATTAAGTGCGGCAACTCGCTGATTGGGACCGACTATTTCGCGGGACAATTGATGCCCGACGAACACGAGTTGCGCCGTGTTAATCCCTTTGACTGGGCACGCGAGTTTCCGGAGATCATGCGGGACGGCGGATTTGATTGCATTATTGGCAATCCCCCATATATCCGGATTCAGACGATGAAGGAATGGGCTCCGCTTGAAGTGGAGATTTACAAGGAAGAGTATTCGGCGGCCAGCTCAGGCAATTACGATATCTATGTTGTCTTTGTTGAGAAAGGCTTGTCCCTGCTAAATAAGCATGGACGATTGGGTTTCATTTTGCCGAGCAAATTCTTTGCGACCGACTATGGACAATCTTTGCGCCAACAAATCAGCGAACGCAAGGCATTGGCGGGAGTAGTGGATTTTGGACATGCCCAAGTTTTTGAAAATGCTACCACCTATACGTGCCTCTTGTTTCTGACAAAGGAACCTTCGCAGAGCATCTCGTATGTCAAGATTGCATCTCCGCCCGACCTGGCAAAGGAACCTATTTCTGGACAGATTCTCAAGAGTGAGTTGTTCACGGCGAGACCTTGGATATTTGCAAACGATTTGGAAACTGCCCTTTCCAATAAGATAGCTACCAATTCTGTTCCGTTAGGTGAGTTGCCATCTCGAATAGGACGTGGCTCTAGTTCAGGAGCAGATGATGTCTTTATTCTTCACCGCAATGGACGAGTACTTACAACGCGCCAAGGTGAGCGAGTGGAGATTGAACCGACCATTTTACGGATTCCCATTTACGCAACTGATTTTGGTCGCTATCGCTTCAACCCCCAGTCGGAAGAGGTTATTATTTTTCCCTACAATGTGGGGCAAGATGGTTACGAACTCAAGACCGAGTCTGAAATGGAGCGGAAATTTCCAAAGGCGTACAAATACCTAGCGAGTCGCAAGAAAACGCTCTGTACCCGTAAACAATTCAAAGAATGGTACGGGTTTAGTGCTCCAAGAAATCTTAATGTTCACGATGAGGCTCAAATGCTCGTGCCATTATTGGCGGATCGTGGTTTGTACTGCCGCCTACCAGAGAGAACAAACCATTTTTGTCTGATGGCGAGTGGTGGATTCAGTATTACTGTTGACTCAAACACTCGAATGTCTCCAGAGTATGTGCTTGGTCTTTTGAACTCACGCATTCTGTTCTGGCGTTTGCGTTCTATTAGCAATTTATTCCGCGGGGGTTGGATCACATGCACGAAGCAGTATGTAGAAACCCTTCCTATCCACATCATTAAACCTGGGGACGCCAGCGAGCAGGCACATCACGATAGAATAGTCTCACTCGTTACGCAAATACTAGACGTGCATAAACGTTTAGCAGCGACCACGACCGCACATGACCGTGAATTGCTTCAACGGCAAATTGACGCGACGGACGAACAGATCGATGCAGTAGTTTTCGAACTGTATGGGTTGAACAACGAGGAAATCAAGACGGTGAGCGGATAGTAGTCGCTTGACCTACTGGAGTGACAATGATTTTGCCTGACGAAGTTAAACAACTTTCGATTCATCTTGGTGTTCCCCTTCCCTACGTTGAAAAAGATTACGTCATGGGGTGGCTTTTGTGGGGTATCTACAATAATCCGGCTCTGGCTCAAAACTTGGTATTGAAGGGTGGCAACTGTCTGCGTAAGGTGTATTTTCCCGATACGCGCTTTTCAGATGACTTGGACTTTACTGCCTTTCGGCTCGATACTCAACAGGTATTTTGCCAACACATAAGCACAATCTGCGCGGAAGTTGAGCGTGCGTCGGGTATCAATTTTGACAGTAATCGACTCCGGGTCGACTTGGTCAATACGCCGGATGCTGAAATGAAGGCTTTGGATGCTCGCGTCTATTTCAAAGGCTTTGCTGATGATTCCAGCGTCACGATGCGGGTTAAGTTCGATGTTTCCCAGTATGAAAAAATCGTACTTCCATTGCAAAACCATCCAATCATCCATAACTACCCTGATGCTGCGGAGTGTCAGGTTCGTGTTTTGTCCTATTCCCTAGAGGAGGTCCTCGCGGAAAAATTGCGTAGCTGGATCCAACGCACAAGGCCGCGTGATCTGTTTGACGTTGTAAAGATCATCCAGAGTAAAGCCGTACCTATTAGCAAGAGGAATATTTTGACCACCTTCCTCGAAAAGACAATTTTCAAACAAATTCCTCTGGCGGGTCGTGACGAAATGCTGTACGATCCTAAATTTGAGCCAATTGAGAGGGATTGGCTAAGTACAATTATCTGTCCATCGACTTCCCTTTTTGCGGCTAGCCAGGCCATTGTGCTCTTCAAGGAATTCATTAACGCGTTGTTTGACCCGGCAATATTACAGGAGTTGGGCTTGGTAGTTAGGCCGGCAATACAATATGTGTATAACATCCGTTCTGGCATCCGGGAAACAATTATCGCTGCGGGGAAGGCTCGCCAGCTAATGCGCATGCGTTACCACGGTGTTGATCGTGATATCGAACCATACTCTTTCCGATTCAAAGTAACACAGCAGGGGTATGGCGCTGAATACTTTTACGGATTTGATCGTACACGAGGTCAAACCATAAAGAGTTTCTTTTTGCACCAGATACAAGCCATAAGTATTCTGCCTCAACAATATATCCCCAGATGGTACATCGAGTTTAAATAGGAGAGGAATTGAGGACGAGTTGAATTCTGAATAACTCGTGGGTGGCAGGAGTCAAATCATCTGTGGATTGAGTCACCCCTCTAGACGCTCGCCGAACAACCCATCTAGCTCTTCACGATTCAACATCTTCAACATTCTCCTCTTGACAATCATTTTCGCATTTGTTTTACTCAATCCATGAAGAAATTCCTGAACGCCGCTGAAATTGCCCGGCTTCATGGTTTGGACCGGTCAACAGTAGTTAAGTGGATAAAAAAGGGGAAGTTCAAAAACGTGACGCGGCTCGGAGGGACAGGTTACTATCAAGTCCCGCTTGGCTCGTATGAGGAGTGGTTAAAACTTAGCAATTCAAAATGAAGGTCATCGGGTTTAGCATTTTTAAGGGAGGAACCGGCAAATCAACATCAGCGGTTCACACGGCTTATACCTTGGCCAAAAGAGGTAAGAAGGTTCTCTTAATTGACCTGGATCAACAAGCGTCCGCGACACGTTACATGGATCTCGAACCGGATCGAGCCCCCAATCTCTATCAGGTGTTTATGGGCACGGTTCAACCGGGAACCGCCATCCAGAAATCCAAATTCGGCGTTGATGTGTTGACATCCAACGTCATGATGGCAGCCATTGAAGAAGCCATGGAACTGGGAAAAGACGAAGGTAAGCTCTCGGAGATTATGACCCCACTTCGTGCCCGCTACGATTTTATTATCCTTGATACTCCTCCAGGCAAGGCGATGCTCTCCTTCAATGCTCTCATTGCCGCAGATTTGATCCTAGTTCCGGCGGCTGCTGAGCGTATGGCAATTGATGGCGTAGCCGATCTCATTAATCACGTGCAAAACATCATGTGGAACAAGTTCAACCTTGACAATCAGGAAATCAAAATCCTTTTTACCATGTTCAAGGCCACAACCGTTCATTCGCCCAAAATTGTCAACAATGCGCGAAAAATTTGGCGCGACAACGTTTTACCAATCAAAGTCCCCGA
>JAJYOH010000373.1 GCA_021796315.1 Chloroflexota bacterium | reverse complement strand
GTCAGGACATCTTTAACTCCCGCTATCTTACGCAGACGTGCGGCGATCTCATTTGCATCTTTTTCGGGACAAATAACGTGGACATTCGTCCCGGCATCCACCGTGTAGCAAGCCTGCAAGCCCTCCTTGCGCCACTGCCGAACGACTTTCATTACAGCCATCGAAGCAGGCTGCCAGTAATACAAGGCTGGAGAAGAGGTCATCATTACCGCATGCATCATGTCTGAATCCAGTTCGACGATGGATGCCAACGCCTCAAAATCGCGATCCAGAATCGCGCGGCGGCATAGGTCGAGTCGACGCGGCGCATCAGTCACGCGCGCGGCCTGCAAAGGGCTTGTCCCCGCAATGGCATGACCTTCGGTGGAACCGGTTTTTTTATGAGCAGAGCTGACGATGGCGATACAGTCAACGAGAGACCAGTGCTCCGACGATGCAATCGAAAAGGCAATCGAATCTTCATCGTCCACGCCGGCCTGCCATTCGACAAATCCGCCGGGAATGGATCGTGATGCAGAGCCGGAGCCGCGTCGCGCCAGCCGTGAGAGTTGGCATTCGCTCAAGTCCAGACCGGCGGCCTTGCTCGCCGATAAAGCCAGCGCCGCAAACGCTGACGCAGATGATGCGATCCCCGCGCCAGATGGAAAGTTATTCTCGCTGAGGACTTCTGCGCGCTGATCCATCCCTGCCATGCTACGCACCAGATCAAGTATCGCGCTGACACGGTCAAGGCCGGGACCATGAACCGGCTTCTTATTCAGGAATAGTTTATCGGTATGAGTCGCTGCGGAGAAGGTGACAGTTGTGCGCGTGAAGAGTCCATCCAGATTCATAGAGATGGAACCATTGGAAGGGAGTCGCAGGGCGTTGTCGCGGTTGCCCCAATATTTAATGAAAGCAATATTAGGAAAAGCTTGGGCGGTAGCGGTGGACATAGAAATAGTTTATCACGGGTGGGCCGGATAACCAAAATTTTCAGAATAGGCAATGACAAAATTCCCTTGACAAGTTCATTTTCTCAGATATAATCTAACTAGTTGGTTATAATACAAATCAGTTAGTTAGAAAGGATATGGAAAATGTCCGAACCTGGAAGTAAACGTGGCCGAATTCATGATGCCGAGGGAGCCCGCCTTGCCATTCTTGATGCCGCTGAAAAGGTGTTCGCAGAGCACGGATTTGATGGAGCAAGGATTGATGTCATCGCAAAAGTTGCCGGTTATAACAAGAGCCTGATCTTTCAATATTACGGCGACAAGCTCGCCTTGTACGGCGCGGTAATTCGGCGTGCTGATGAACAAACCCGCGCCATGCAAAATGACGCGCTGGCGACCCTGATGCGAACTGAAACGGAATTCAACTTGGATCAATTCAAGCTGCTCTTGGGCAAGTTTGTAGGTTGGTATTTCGATTATCTGCTTGAACACCCGCA
Organism: Chloroflexota bacterium; assembly: GCA_021796315.1. The sequence continues at coordinate 4,788 of JAJYOH010000373.1, read as the reverse complement.
TATCCACCGTATCTATATGTGGGAGATGGCCGAAGGTTGGCAGACCATGTCCAAGGTTTTCACACAACGTGATTTCGATGACATTGATGAATTCACGCCTGTTCTCCTCAAACTACAGAGCGCCGGATTCCTTCGTTCGGGCCTCGATTCCCTGCTTCAATTATCCACGGCACTTTTTACATGCCCACTTTATCTATCCTTACCGCCTCTCTATAAAACACTGCTGCCGGGCATAGACTTTTCATCCCCAGCCGAATTGGCACACGCTCGCCAGTTTGTTATTGAATTTATTGTAAATGGGCTTCTCATCACGCCACCCTAGAAAGGAATTACCGGCCATGCTAAAACGCATCTGGGCCATCACACAAAAAGAATTCATTCAACTTTCCCGCGTTCCAATGGTAACGATTGGAATGACAATCGGCGTGGCGTTGGAGTTGGTCTTGTTGGCGGTCGCGATTCATAACAATGTGAATCATATTCCAATGGTGGTAGCCGATCAAAGTCGAAGCGAGACGAGCGCTTTATATCTGAACGCTTTCACGGATTCAGCTAACTTCGATATCGTCGCGTTGGTTCCCGATCAAGCCAGTGTGATCCGCGCCATTGACGGCGGACAAGCCAGCATAGGCTTGGTGATTCCCGCGGATTTCGCGACCCGCGTCCAGCAGAAGGACGCGAATGTTCTTTTGATCGCAGATGGTTCGGATTCATTTGACGCGCAATCTGCGTACGGCAATGCCGCATCCATCTCGCAACAATACGCAGTTAGCTTAACGCATCAGCAGATCAGCCCATTGAACGCCCACATTCAAATTCTATATAACCCCGATCTGCAAGACTTGTGGTTCATCGTGCCAAGTTTCGGCGCATTTCTTTTGTGGGGTATCGGGCTTAAGCTGACGGCATTTACCATCGTGGGCGAACGTGAGCGAGGCACCATTGAGGCGCTATTGGTCACACCAATCCGTCCCATCGAGTTGATGATCGGGAAGATGATCCCGAGTCTGTGCGTGGCTGTTTTCAACTTGCTGCTAACCTATTCAATAGGGATTCTAATCTTCGGTGTTCCGTTCCGCGGAAGCATTCTTTTGTTCTCAGGGTTGGCTGGTCTTTTCGCGATTGGCACGCTCGGTATGGGGTTGGCGATCTCGTCAATTTCTCAGAGTCAGGTGCAGGCGAATCAATTGGCAGTTTTGTTGAATATTGCCGTGATGTTCGTGAGCGGTTTCATGTTTCCCGCGTATGGCCTCCCCATACTCCTGCGCGCATTCGGTTATACCATGCCCATGACCTTTTTTCTGACGATTGTGAATGGCATTATCACGAAAGGCGTCGGACTTAGTGATCTATGGACTCCAGTAATATCGCTGGCTGTGTTAACGATCGTAATTTTTTATGTTGGCGCTCGTCTGTTTAGGCAAAACTTGGATTGAAGGAGTTTGAATGCAACTGAACTTTCAACGTTTGAATGCGCTCATTCGCAAAGAGACTATTCAGATTCTGCGTGACCGTCGCTTCATTATGCTCTTTCTCGGTTTGACAATTGTTCAATTATTTGTTTACTCTTATTCCGCGTCTCGAACGGTCTATCATATTCCAATGGCGGTGGCGGATCAAAGCCAGGATTCGACCAGCCGCGCATTCGTGCAGGCGCTGGTCAATTCGCAGTATTTCGATGTGACAATGTATTTGGATGATCAATCGCAAGCACGGGATGCGATTGACAAGGGTAAGGTCAAAGCCGCACTTATTATTCCGCCCCAATTTGCCGCCAGCGCGAATCAAGGCTCCGCGAATTTTCTGATGCTGTTGGATGGTTCCGATCAATTCGCGGTTCGATCTGGATATAGCGCCGCAGGTTTGGTCGCGCAAAATTTTGGCTCGCGGATGTCTGCGGAGAGCCTCGCGCACACCGGAGCGATGCCTTCAACGAATCGTTCTTTACCGATCACTGCATCGAGTCAAATTCTCTACAATCCGGATATGAGCGACAGGTGGTTTGTCATTCCCGGAATCATCGGTATGATTCTGCAAACCCTGGCCGTTGAGCAAGCTGCGATTTTTTTGGTGCGCGATCGCGAGTGGGGTGTAATGGAACAAATCCTTGCCACGCCGGTTCGTCAGCTGGAATTGATTCTAAGCAAAATGATCCCATTATCCATTTTGTGTTTGCTGGCTTTTGGAATGAGTGTGGCATTGGGTATCTTCTGGTTTGGAGTTCCGTTCCATGGAAATCTATTCCTCTACTTTTGGCTGGCTTTGCTCTTTCTCGCCTCCTGCCTGGGACTTGGACTGGTCATTTCAACGCGTGCCACTACACAGTTTGAGGCGGAGGCGTCGAGCCTAATCTTCATGCTGTTTGGTCTGCTGTTGACTGGTCTCTTTTATCCAAGGACCGGCATGCCACTGATTCCACAATTGATTGGCGATATTGCTCCTCTCACTTATTTCCTGCGCATCTCGCGCGGAATTTACATGAAGGGCATCGGTTTAAATTTCCTGTGGGGCGACGCTTTAATCCTGGTCATCTATACCCTGATCGTGGTCTTTGTCTCATCCAAGAGATTTAAGATGCGGCTCGATTAATAAAGGCGAAGAGAATGAATGAATTAGCTGTATCGGCAAAGGGTCTTGTAAAAGAATTCAAGGTCAGCAAGGGTATTGTGACAGCAGTGGATCAACTCTCGTTACAGGTAGCATCCGGCGAAACTTATGGCCTGATCGGGCCGGATGGAGCCGGGAAAACAACAACTACGCGCGTCATCCTCGGGTTGCTGGCGCGGACAGGAGGCGAAAGTAGTGTCCTGGGATTTGATTCCATGCACGATATGTATCAGATCCGGGAACGGGTCGGCTACATTGCCCAACAATTTGCCCTGCCTCCCAATTTAACCGTTATGGAAAATATGCAATTTTTTGCCGGAGTACATTCCGTAAGTATCGAACAACAAAAGAAACGCATCCCGGAGTTATTGGAATTCGCAGGCTTGAGCGAATTCACGAGACGGCTGGCTGGAAAATTATCGGGTGGAATGAAGAAGAAACTGGCACTGGCTTGCAGCCTGATCCATGAGCCGCAAGTGGTTCTGTTGGATGAGCCGACTCTGGGAGTCGATCCCGTCAGCCGCCGTGAGTTCTGGAATTTATTGGGAGATTTACGCGCGGAGAAGGGCCTGACGATCTTTGTGTGTACGCCGTATATGGATGAAGCCGAACGCTGTACCCGGATTGGACTGATGTATCAAGGCAAACTGATCGTGGATGACTCTCCGGCGCATATTAAGGCAATGCTCCCGGGGCATCTTCTGGAATTTACACCGTCTGATTTCACCTCCGCCCTCCAACTTTGCACAGGAATGGAAGGTGTATTGGAAGTTCAAAGCTATGGCGAAAAATTACATGTCTTTGTGGATGACGTGCTTCAACGTAAAACACAGATCGAGGCGGCTTTGACTTCTCAAAACGTCACATTTGACAACCTGCGTGAGATAGAAGTGCGCATGGAAGAGGCTTTTATAAGCCTGATCCGCAGGCAGACAAATGAGATATCGTCTCAAATACCGGAGAAGTCTGGAGTTATCCTATGAATGCCGAACCATTGAAAATGCAGAATCATGAACATCCCATCCTGGTACAAAATCTGACCAAACAATTTGGCAAATTCACAGCGGTGGACAATATCAATTTTAGTGTTCGACCAGGCGAAGTGTTTGGCTGGCTGGGACCGAATGGAGCTGGCAAAACTACCACGATCCGGATGCTGCTTGGATTACTCAAACCAACCTCCGGCAATGCCTTTGTACTTGGCTTTAATTCGGCAACGCAAACAAAGTCTGTGCATGCCCACGTGGGATATATGTCACAGCAGTTCACTTTATACAATGATCTGACGGCCATGCAAAACATTCGCTTTTATGGCGGAGTGCATGGATTATCTTCCGAAGAGTTGCAAGGGCGCATTTCGGAGCTTGTTCAAATGGCCGGTCTGAAAGGACGCGAGAACACGCTGACCGGGAGCCTGTCTGGCGGCTGGAAACAGCGTCTGGCTTTGGGTTGCGCCATCGTTCATCGTCCCAAGGTTGTTTTTCTGGATGAACCGACGGCTGGAGTCGACCCGATCAGCCGCCGCCAATTCTGGGAATTGATTTATGAGATGACCAAGACTGGCGTGACAGTGCTGGTAACAACCCACTACATGGATGAAGCCGAGTTGTGTCAACGCGTAGGTTTTATAAATGGAGGCAAGTTGGTTGCCTTGGATTCAGTCAGCCAGCTCAAACAGACACAAATGCGCGGTCAGGTAATTGAAATCAACATCTCCAATCCCGAAAAAGCGATGCAGATTTTAAAGGCTGCCCAGCAAACATATCGTATTCCATTTGACGAAGTAGCTCTATACGGCGCACAAATTCACGCAGTGGTGCCGGACGCCCAGAAATATAAAACGGCCATTCAACAACTTCTCATGGAAGAAAATGTTCGAGTCAATTCAATCGAGTGGATTGCGCCATCTTTGGAGGATGTATTTATCTCATCCGTCAAAGCGCCTGTTGTGGCCAATTAACAGTTGGCACTTCTGCAAAAGCCTCGATAAATAAAAACAAATTCAAGGAGTTTCACTATGGAAAAAAGAAAAAATCTCCCGCTCATTATTGTCATCGTTCTCGTTGTGGCTGTTGGACTTTATTACGGGTTCCGCGCGCTGAACAGCAGTTCAAATGGACAGTTGCAAGCTTCGGGTAGTATCGAAGCCGTCACTGTAAATGTCTCACCCGAGTTGGCAGG
>JAJYOH010000372.1 GCA_021796315.1 Chloroflexota bacterium | reverse complement strand
GTTTCCATTTGTTCGTGCGGCGCGGAAATTTTTGTGCATGAGGAAAAACAAGTAAATCTGAAACTGATGCTGGAGACGTTAAAGAAGATAGGGATCAGTCGTCTCATGGTCGAGGGCGGCGGGACTCTCAACTTTGAGTTGTTGCGTCTCGGCCTGGTCGATGAACTCACGATCTTCGTCGCGCCGATGATCTTCGGCGGGGAAAATGCCCCGACAACGGCGGCCGGTTCCGGTCTGGTGAGAAGCGAAGCTATCCCACTTAAATTGGACGAAGTCGAAAAGTGGGATGACGGCGGGGTCGTACTTAAATACAAAATGGAGAAGTCGAAATGACAACTACAAGTTTGCACGAACAAATGGAAACCATTCTCGTTGAGAATGAAAATCATAATTGCGAGGGGCTTGGCAAAAATAAAATTTGCGTGAGGGTGGCGGCGATGGCCGAACTGCCGTCGCGCTTCGGCGATTTTCACATCGTGGCTTTTGAAAATAATCGCGATGGCAAGGAACATGTGGCCATCATCAAAGGCGATGTGATCGGCGCGGAAAATGTGCCGGTGCGCCTGCACTCGGAATGTTTGACCGGCGATGTGATCGGTTCGCTGCGCTGCGATTGCCGCGACCAGTTGGAAGCCGCGCTCAAAATGATCGGGCAAATGGATAAAGGCATCGTGCTTTATCTTCGTCAGGAGGGGCGCGGCATCGGGCTCATCAATAAGATCCGCGCCTACAGTTTGCAGGATCAAGGCATGGATACCGTCGAGGCGAATCTCGCGCTCGGTTTTCGCGACGACGAGCGCGATTATGCGGTGGCCGCGCACATGTTGATGTCGCTCAAAATCGATTCGGTTCAGTTGATCACCAACAATCCCAAAAAGATTCAGCAGCTCACCGATTATGGCATCAAGGTCAACGGGCGCATTCCGCACATCATGCAGCCCAACGAGCATAATCTTTTTTATCTTCAAACCAAGGCCGCCAAGTCGGGGCACTGGATCGATTTCAGCGGCAAGGAACATCTCGAAGAACAGACCGATCGTCCGATCATTCAAGGCATGAGCCGCAAACAGATTCAATTTTTAGAAGAAGATATCTGGGAATAAAATGTTGGCCGGACGTGTCTTCGTTATCACTGGCGCGACCGGCGCAACCGGAAAACTTGCCGCGCGTGAATTTGCCGAACGCGGCGCGTCGTTGGTTTTGATCGGCGCCGATCAAAATAAATTGGATTTCCTCGCCCGCGATTTGAACCTGCCCTCCGAGCGGATTCTGACTCTGACGGCTGACCTGCGCCAACCGGATGCGGTTCGTTCCGCCGCCGAAGCGGCCACCGTTAAATTTGGCCGCATCGACGGGCTGATCCATCTCGTCGGCGGCTGGGTCGGAGGCAAGACCATCGCCGAGACTCCCATCAAAGATTTTGAATCCATGCTCAGCCAGCACGCATGGACAACGTTTTATTTGTTTCAGGAATTTGGTCCGCACATGGCCGCGAATAAATGGGGGCGCGTGATCGTTGTCTCTGCGCCGACAGCGAACAATCCAACTGGCAAGACCAGTGCGTACACTGCCGCGAAAGCCGCGCAGGAAAATCTGGTTTTGACTTTGGCCGCGGAATTAAAAGAATCGAACGTGACGGCCAACATCATCCAGGTCAAATCCATCGACGTGAATGGAAGTGGCCCTTCGACAAGCTCAGGGCGAGCAGGCGCAAAGCCGGGTGAGATCGTCGCTTCGATGTTGTATCTTTGCTCGGACGAGGCACAAAAAATAAACGGCGCGAGAATTCCGTTGTTTTGAAAAAGATTTAACCGCGAAGATCGCCAGGAGCGCGAAGAAAAAAAATAAAACGCAAAGACGCAGAGTCGCAGAGAAAATAAAAGATCTTGGCGGCTTTGCGCCTTCGCGTTAAAAATTTAATTTGCTTTCGAACTATCCCGCCGCCGAGGACTGCGGCTTGAGCAAAGAATTTTTCTGCGGATATAATTGCCGAACCATGGCTGAACAACTTTTCCCTGAACTGACAGTTGGGATTTTGATCTTCAATCCGCGCGGCGAAATGTTTTTGATGAAGACGCATAAATGGCACGGCAAGTACGGCGTCCCCGGCGGACATATCGAGTTGGGTGAGTCCGCTGTCGAGGCGGCGCGGCGCGAAGCCAAAGAGGAGACCAACCTCGAGATTTGCAACGTCGAATTTTTATGTTGGCAGGAATGTGTCTACGACGGACAATTCTGGAAGCCGCGCCATTTTATTTTTTTGGACTTCACAGCCAAGACAGATAAAGTTGATGTCGTGTTGAATGATGAGGGTGAAGATTTTATCTGGATCGATCCGCAAAAAGCTTTGGATGAATTGGATATAGATTCTTACACGGCGGTTTCCATCCGCAATTATTTAAATTGCGCGAGTGTTGCCTGATGCCGCTTTCCGCGATCGGATTGTTGCTCGCCGCGGCTGTCTTGCACACAACCTGGAATTTACTTTTGAAGCAGGCGGGCGAAAAATACCTGGCAACCTGGTGGAGCGCCATCATTGGTTTTCTCGTGTTCATGCCAGCGATCTATTTGTGGGGCTTTCCCTCGCGGTCAGTCTGGCTCATTCTATTCATCAGCGCGTTATTCGAAATTGCTTATTACGTTGTGTTGGCAGAAGCTTATCGAGATTCGGATTTCTCGTTGGTTTATCCGATGGGGCGCGGCGCAGCACCGGCTTTGATCGCAGTGTGGTCGGCGATATTTCTCGGCGAGCGATTCACATCCGGCGGCGTGATTGGGATCGTGATCATCATCGCTGGTTTGTTCATCGTTGGCGGGAGCAGTATTTTTCAAATACATACCAGGCCGCACTTGCGTGGAATTTTGCTGGCGCTTCTGCTGGCCTTGTTGATCTCGATCTATTCAACGCTGGATGGAATCGCCGTCAAACAAACCGCGGCTTTGCCTTACGTGATCCTGCTTTTCTTGTGTGTCCCCGCGTTCACTGCGCCATTGATCTTCCGGCAATATGGCTGGAATAAATTAAAAGATGAATTGAAAACTCATCCGTGGCAATTATCGGCCATCGGCATTTTGACGATTGGCGCTTATTCGCTGGCGCTTTTGGCGTACAGCATCGCGCCGTTGGGTTATGCGGGCGCGGTGCGCGAGGTCAGCGTGGTGATGGCGGCTTTCGCAGGCTGGCAATTCCTCGACGAAAAATTAGGCGCGACGCGCGTGATTGGCGCAGTGATTATTTTTGCTGGAATTTTATTGATCGCGATTTTTGGATAGGTTACGTTTTCCTCTTCGAGGACTTCGTAAATGTGACCTGTAAAGGTTTCTTCAGCTATAATTTCAATATATTTCATCTATATAATTTTTGGAGGAAAAATGAGGCAAAGGTGGCCAGCAATATTTTTGTTACTCTGCCTGCTTTTCGCGGGTGTGGTTACTTTTTTCTTTGGTCTAGTTTTATTAGTTGCGGGTCATGATATCTGTCCTGATTGGCCTACTTGGATGCCAGATTGGATGACAAATTATCTCTTGGTCATTTGGCCATTATATGTATGGCCGGTAGAAATGATAATTGGCTCCGTAGTGCCTGCTTTACTGGCATCGTATTGTGAAAAGAAAGTGCGCCCAGTTATCGGTTCTATTTTTGCCTTTGGTACCTTCAACCTTCTCACTTTTATGGTCTATTTTTATCTTATGAGAAAATTGTGTTGAACATGCTTAATCTCGGTTAATCGGATATAAAAAATCAAACGTGGACGACCCGCTGGCGGTCCACGTTTGATGCGATTCGTGTGAGTTAATCTGCTTCAGTCACCACAACTTCAACCGGGAAGTGATCGCTGAATCCATTTTGGTTGACTGGCTTGCCCATCCCACCGAATGGAATCGGCTGGCCTTTTTTATCCATCATTTTTGGGAATTTTATGATTGTGGCAGAATCCGGTTTGACCTTGAAGGTAGATGTGGGTTGCAGCCAGTTCTTGTTGATTAGAATTTGATCAAGCAGATTCGGCCCATTGTAGTAGAGAGTGCCGAGCCCTTTTCCCATTAACGGCCACATTAAATTTAGAAAATATGGATTGCGTCCTTTGGCAACCAGATCAGCCAAACGCAGGCCAAGGGCATAATCCACGATGGACGTGTTGAACGGCTCGTCATTGAAATCACCCATGGCGATGATGGGCATCGTATCTCCCCGGACCTCGAGTGTACGCTGATGGAAATAAGCCAGGGTCTCGCCTGCCATGGCGCGATACGCATCTGATTCTGCCTCGCCTCCACTGCGCGATGGCCAATGATTTCCCATCACAATCATTTCGTGTTGATGGCCTTTGGTCTTAAATGTCACTTGCAAAATATCGCGCGTGGCGGTGCGCCGCAAGACAAAATGGCTGAACACATTATCCACCAGCGGTTCGGGGACTTCAAATAGATTCCCATCATAGATGAAGGCAATGTCGATGCCGCGCTTGTCAGGCGAATCATGATGGACAACCTGATAATTTCTTCCAAGCGGTGCAAGGCTTTGAACAAGCAGGTCAACCACGTATCTGTTTTCCACCTCGCAAAAGCCAAACAGATCGGGGCCGTGATTGTCGTTCATCTTGCGGATGACGGATGAAAGCTGGCCGATCTTGCGGTCGAGCAGGTCCTGTGTCCAGCCTTTTACGTCGCTGCCGATGGCGCGCGCAACCTTGTCGTCGCGGCGCGGCGAGCCTTCGATGTCGAATAGATTTTCGAGATTCCAAAAAACGAAATGATATTGGGTGGGCATGTACATTCTCCTCTTGTGCTATGAAAACAGTATAGGGGAAAATATAATGATATTCAATACCGAAAAAAAACAGGTCACGTTTTATGTGACCTGCTGATGTTTTTCTAAAGTATCCTTGTAGAGCGTTTCGTATCGCTTGATCGTATTTTCAAGGCTGTGGTATTGCGCTTTTTCGACACTGGCTTTGCCCATCGTTTCCCATCGTTCAGGTTGGCTTGCCAGTAATTCCATGTAATGTGCGGCGTCTTGAGAATCGCCGGGCTTGAATAAATAGCCGTTGACGCCCTGTGTGACCAGGTCGGGAAGGGCGACTGCATCTGCCAGTAAAACGGGACGTCCGCAAGCCATGGCCTCCAAAGATGCGAGACTCAATAGTTCCGCTTCGCTCGGCATGGTAAAGACATCCACACTGTTCAAAAGTACATGCAGATTTTCATGGATGAATCCGGTGAAGCGCACCTTGTCGCCAAGATTTAAACTTTTTGCCAGCGCCTGATAATCGTTCAAGGCTGCGCCGCTTCCGGCGATGACCAGTTGAATGTCATCGCGTTTGATATATTGGAAGGCGCGCAAAAGCACATCAACCCGCTTCTCCTTGTCCACGCGGCCGACGAAGAGAAAAATCGTCCGGCGAGGGTCAAGCCCATAACGCGCGCGGCACGCTAAACGGTCGACGGAGGGATCGGGATGAAATCGACTCAGGTTGATGCCGCAGGATGCGGGAAAGACCGGTACGCGCAATCCCTGCGTGCGGACAATGTCTGCCGCAACACGCGATTGCGTGGTGACAACATCCACACGGTTGTAAACTTCCAGCATCCAGTTCCAGAGAATCCAGTTGTAAAGCGGTTTGATCTTTGACAGGCCGGGGACGTAAGGCGCCAGGTTTTCCGGCATGAAATGATTCGTCCCTACAATTTTGAGTTTGCGCTTTTTTGCCTCCAGCACCATTGAACGGGAGGTGGGGTAGTGATCCTGAATATGCACAATATCTGGTCGAAAGTCATCCAGGATTTGGCGGATTCTTTTTCGAGACGGAAGCGGCACGAATGAATCTGGATGTATGAAGGATAGGCTGAGCGAATCGGTGGTCTCCAACCTTACGCCCTTGCGTGTTCTGCTGTAGGCCTTGCCTTCTTCCGATGGATATACCACCGCCACCTCGTGTCCCTGCTTTGCAAGCCCCTCTGCCAAATTAACGGTGAAGATCGCCTGTCCGTTCAAGGCGGGATGATAGGTGGTGCCACAGATCAAAATGCGCATGGATTATCCCGACTACTTCAAGATTTGTTGGCTACTGTTTCTGTGTCGTCTTTGTCCCATTCTTTGATCAGGCGGCGGCCTTCGATAATTAGAAAGGTGACGAATAGAATGGAAACTGCCAACACGGCATATTCAACGCCTCGCTCGACTCGTTTGACCGCTTCAGTTGTGTAATATCCGATCAACACCAG
>JAJYOH010000371.1 GCA_021796315.1 Chloroflexota bacterium | reverse complement strand
AGTTCGATCTTGGCCTTCTCCGCCGCCTCACGCAGACGCTGTAACGCCTGCCGATCGGCGCGCAGGTCAACGCCCTGTTCCCGTTTGAACTCATCAGCCGCCCAATTGACGATCTTCTGATCCCAGTCATCGCCGCCAAGATGTGTATCGCCGTTGGTGGATTTGACTTCGATCACGCCTTCGCCCACTTCGAGGATGGACACGTCGAACGTACCACCGCCGAGGTCGAAGACCAGGATGGTTTCATTCTTCTTTTTATCGAGGCCGTACGCCAGTGCGGAGGCGGTCGGCTCGTTGATGATACGCATCACTTCCAGACCCGCGATCTTGCCCGCGTCTTTTGTAGCTTGACGCTGGCTATCGTTGAAATATGCTGGAACAGTAATGACAGCCTGGCTCACAGCTTGGCCGAGATAAGCCTCGGCATCCGCTTTGAGTTTGCCGAGTATCATCGCCGAGATTTCCTGCGGGCTATACTCGCGGTTCGTGACCGGGATCTTGACAAGCACATTGTCCGCATTACCGGGGACGACTTCGTACGAAACCATTTTGCGTTCCACTTCCGTCTCTTCATAGTGACGTCCGATGAAACGCTTAATGGAATAAACTGTGTTCTCAGAGTTCACCACAGCCTGACGTTTGGCAGTCTGCCCAACGAGACGCTCACTATTCTTGTTGAACGCCACAACTGACGGGCACAGCCGTCCGCCTTCCGCGGTGGAAATAACAGTCGCCGATCCGCCTTCCATGATGGAGACAACTGAATTGGTGGTGCCGAGGTCAATGCCGATGATTTTACCCATAGTTCACACTCCTCAATACATGTTATTGCGAGGGCATCCTATACCAGCGGTAGTTTCCCACTGATAATAAGGATTGCCACAGCGCCGAATATGGCTTCCCGCAATGGTCTTGGACTTTGCATAGGATACACGAGAGACACTAGAAAAACGTTAACATTTTGTAGAAATTTGGTCAAAAAAATAGCCGCCTCATCTCGAGGCGGCCTTGAGTCGCAGTTCGATGCAAATCCTATGGTTGTGAAATCTGTACCCAGTCATAATCGATGGTCGCTGGGACTATTTTCCCGGCGGTTGCCCCCACTCCCACCAACCCTTCCTGCGGCCCCAATTCGGCTCCAACAGTCTTCACAAGTAGATCATTAATGTATAGCGATAGGCTGTTGCCGCTGCACACAATGGCAAAATTATTTGTGCCTTTATGAATAGCATACGTAGCGCCATCATAGATTTTGTCATAGGCAGCCGCACCGCCGCCGGACTTCCATTGTCCAAATTTTATTGCATACTGACCGGTGCTATTAATGACAAACTCGTACCAGCCCAGATTTTGGTCATATCGGCAGAAAAAATTGAAACTGTTATCGCTGCCGCCCCGGTTGTCGGCGCTTGCATCAATTCGTACGTCTTTATAGATCTGGGGGGCATATACAATAGCCGCTTCAAGAGCAGTTTTTGGAACATTGTAGGTAAGCATTCCATTAGCTACGCTGGGAGAAAAATCACTGCCATTCCCGTTGAAGAGCAACACGGACCAGTTATCCGGCGGGGCTGAAAACTCCTCCGTGAAGTACATGGACGTATCTGTCGTTGATGACTGCGTCGTTGACTGCGCCACAGGGGTATTGGGTACACCTGTCGTTGATGGCTGCGTCGTTGATTGTCCCACAGGTATGTCAGATTTTACTCTAGCAAGGACAATGGGGGCAGTTTGCGGAACCCATATCATCTTATCCCCATTAATATAATTCTTGCTTTTATTGGATGAATCTATGTTTTCTATAGTCTCCCCGTCAATAACCTTGTATGTGAAGTTCGTAACAGTGTCCTTGCCGCCGCTGTTTATGACCATCACAGCTTTCCCATCGGGTGAAAAAGTCATAGTCAGCGCGCCGGTGGAATCCTTCCACTGCCAGGAACCGAGGATGTCTGCCTGCAAAATCTGGCCGGTCTCGTCTGTAGCTGAAGTAGAACTTATTTTCGTTCGGACAACACTGACATCATTCTTATCGACGTCGGTCATCGTATTTCCGTTGATATAGATCTTGTCTGTTAAGATATCGCCGGATACCGGTGTGAATTCAACCGTCTCCTGATCGATAATTTTGTAAGTGTAGTTATATTTCTGGTCGCCAAGAGTATAGACCAATTTCCCATCTGGATAAAAGGTTACGATTGCGTTATTACCATTCTCGAGCCATGAGCCAAGAAGTTTTTCCTGCAGGGTTGGAATCGGTGTGCTCGTAGAGGTGCTTGTTGCTATGGGCGTGGGTGTGCGTGTGGAGGTGCTGGTGGGGGGTATGGAAGTAGCAGTTACAACCAGCACGACCGGTGTCGGTATTGATAGGCTGCAGGAGGTCGATCCAACAATCAGAACAAGACCGGCCAGAAAAGAGAAGGGGGTAAACGCCAGATTCTTCATTTTCTCTCCTATTATTTTCGGAAAAATAATCCGTTTGGCGCGCTTGCCAGTTAATTTATACAACATAATTGTGAAAAAATCTACTGGTAAAATACATCCTTCATCAGAAAAATCCTATTTTCCATATTGCAGCAGTGGAAACATAAACCGGTTTGGCGGCGCGCTTCATGGTTCACTTACCTTGACCCAATCGTACGCCGCATTGAACGGCACATCTGCAAAAGAGGCGGCCGTAATCCCGATCTTGCCCTGTGTCAATCCGAATTTCTGTTCATCCCATTTTCTCATTTGCACGCCATTGATAAACGGCGTCAGCGAACTGCCGTCACACAACAATCCGGTCTCATTTGCGCCGCTTTTGATCTTTTCAGAATTACCATGATAAAGCGGCGAATAGTGGGCAACACCTTGAGCCAGCCATTGGCCGTACAACAACATGTAAGTCTGGTCGGAATAAATATTGAATTCATACCAGCCATCCTTTTCGTTGTAGTGGCATACGACACCCAGCGCGCCGTCCCCCGCGCGGACTTCGACCTGCGCGTCTACGCGCACATTCTGATAATCCTGCCCGCCATACAAAGCATAGACCCATTGATTGGGCGCGGTCAGGTTGAAGACGAGATAGCCCGCTTCCACACTTGGACCCGGGAACGGCCGGCCATTATCAATTTGTTGGAACGTCCAATAAGGCAGACTCCCATTAAACCCCTCGTCGAAGATGCGTGGCGCGGGAGCAAGAGTCTCAGTCGGCGCAGAGGATGGGATGGGGGAAGGGCTGGGGGCAGCAGTCAACTCCGGCGAAAGAGGCATGGTCGCAGGCTGGCAAGCGCTGGTGAGGGAAGTTAACAAAATGAGGAGGACAAATCGGATGCAAGTCATAGTCCTAATGATAACAAATTTCGCTACCGTACAAACGACAAATTTGAACCGCGACATCGTACTCGTAGAGTAAGCTCACCAAGGGCGCAAAGAAAACCATTAAATCTTTGCGTTCTTGGCGTTCGCCTGCCCTCGTTGAGGGTTGCGGTGAGCATCGTAAGATGTACGATAGAAAAACACATAAAATCAGGCCAACACTTAAACGGTTGGCCTGATTTTATGTGTGGAGATGGCGGGAATTGAACCCGCGTCCGAAAGAATCGACCCTCGAAACTCTACGAGCGTAGCCTGCCGAACTTAGTCACCGCAGGGATCTCGGCGGGCTAGTAACCCTGCGGCCATCTGCTGATCTTTCACACAGGTAGCAGAGTCGTGTGCGGCACCCCACCATTGTTTCGCCCGACCCTGCACCGGGTGGAGGACGGGGCAGGCGGACGCGGTCTCATCAAAGGAAACCGGCTGTTACGTCATCGCCTAGGCGGCGAGGGGCATAGCAGCATAGGAAGTGTTTTTGGCACTTAAGTTTTGCGCTGAGTTTACGAGATCGGCGCCTCTCGGCTCGCATTCCGGGACCAGCCTCTCCCGTCGAAGCCTGTCATCCCCAAGGCGCGACAGGGCGTTAGCCCATCTGCAATCAAGATTATAGCATAGGCGGGTTAGAGAAATGTTAGTACCGTCAACGAAGCATGACTGTCTCGAAAAATAATCCTCTGCCGTGAGTCCGTTACAAAAACCTTCTTTGACCTCGAAGAGCGCGAAGGAAATTCAAAAACGTATTAAGAATGTTGATCTTCCACGCAAATGCTCTTGAAACAAGATGCTTGGTTTTGCTTTTTCTTGGCGTGCTTCGCGGTGCAATGACCTTTTTGCAGTGCAGTCCCGCTGTCCATTTTGAAAATGGGACACTGATTAACACAGAGTTCTTCTACCAAATTTTGACGCCCACCCTCCTTCATCAACTTGCCTTCGCAATGGCTTTATGCTAGACTTTGCTTGGGAAAAAACACCTTGCCTGAAAAAATTCTGATTGTTGATGATGATGTCGACACCCTGCGGCTGGTCGGGCTGATGCTTCAGCGGCAAGGCTATCTTATTGTCACAGCCTCAAACGGAGAACAAGGCCTGGCAAAGGCATTTGAAGAAAAGCCGAATCTTATTCTGCTGGATGTAATGATGCCGGAAATGGATGGCTACGAAGTGGCGCGCCGCCTGCGTAGGAATCCGGTGACACAGTTCACGCCCATTCTAATGTTCACAGCCAAAACCCAATTGGACGATAAAGTCACTGGTTTCGAGTCTGGTGCTGACGATTATCTGACAAAGCCCACTCACCCCACCGAACTGCAAGCGCGCATCCGGACTTTGCTTTCGCGCGTAGGCATCAAAAAAGCCGAAGAGGTGGAGACCGCCTCACACAAACAGCATGGCCGCGTGATCGGCGTGCTTGCGGCGCGCGGCGGGCTGGGCGTTTCCACGCTGGCCTCCAATCTGGCAGGGGCGTTATTCATGCAGGCACATGAAGAAGTCATACTGGCAGAACTGACTCCGGGTCAGGGCACGCTTGGTATGGATCTGGGTACACCAAATCAAAGGGGGTTGAATGAATTACTTTCAAGGACAGCGGCGGATATGACACAGGAAAAGGTAACCAAACTGCTCACCGCTCACAGTTCAGGCCTGAAATTATTGCTGGCCTCTGAAAATCCGCGCGATGTTCACCTGACCAACCGGGTTAACCAATATGAGATGCTGGTGACGCGTCTCTCCACTCTGGCACGCTTCATTGTTTTGGACCTCGGGTCGGGTCTGCCGCCCTTCGTGCAAAAAATCCTGCCCCTGTGCACCGACCGGATCGTGATCACCGAGGGAGCGCCTAATACCATCGCACACACAAAACTTTTGATCGATGGCATCGCCGATCTTGGCATTGACCGAATGGGCATCGACGTTGTGTTGAATAACCGCATCCGCTCAGAATTACAATTGGCCTGGACGGAAGTCCAGAAGAGTCTGGGACACTCGATTACCACGACAATCACTCCCGCGCCGGAAATGATGATCACAGCGGCGCGCATTCACATGCCGGCTGTATTTTCCCAGCCAACCAACGTTACTTCACAACAAATCCTGAAAATTGCGGATCGAATTCTGGAACGTGAGAAAGCCAAATGACAACTTTCCCGGCTCTGGTGCAGGAAGGGATCGAATTCGCGGCCGAGTTATTTCGTAAAGCGGAACATGCCATCGTGCTGACCGGAGCGGGGCTTTCGACTCCATCGGGCATCCCCGATTTCCGTTCGGAGGGAACCGGCTTATGGTCCCGCGTTGAGCCGCTTGAAGTCGCTTCGTTGAACACATTTCGCACTCATCCAGAAAAGTTTTACGCCTGGTTCCGCCCACTGGCGAGTCAGATCTTTAATGCAAAACCAAACCAGGCGCATATTGCATTGGCGCATCTGGAAGAAGCCGGTCGCATCCACTCGGTGGCAACCCAAAATATCGATATGCTCCATCAAAAGGCCGGATCAAAAAACGTGATCGAAATGCATGGCACGTTGAAAACGTTGTCCTGCACGCAATGCTTTCAACAAACAGATTCCCTCCCTTTTTTGAAATCCTTTGTAGAAAAGGGCGAGATGCCGCATTGCCCGCATTGTGGAGCCTTGCTTAAACCAGACGTGATCCTATTCGGAGAACAATTGCCGCAGCAAGCCTTTTCTGCGGCGCAACATGATTGCCGAACCTGCGATCTGATGCTGGTGGCTGGTTCATCGTTGGAAGTCCTGCCGGTGGCTGGTCTGCCCATGCAGGCGCTCGAGCGCGGCGCACACCTCATCATCATCAACAACACCTCTACTTATCTGGATGTACGCGCCGATGCCGTGCTGCCGGGAGATGTGGCT
>JAJYOH010000021.1 GCA_021796315.1 Chloroflexota bacterium | reverse complement strand
TTCCTGCTTAATGCTGTTGGTAGGTTCGTCTTTCTTGAAGAAATCCTTCCAGCCTTTGAGGCTTGCGCCTGCGCCAGCGAGAAATGAAATAATTGCTCCTGCTGTGCTGAACACTCCGCCTTCCGCGGGTGGTTCGAACCACACCACAAATGCGGCAATGACGAGGGCAAGTCCCAAAAGCGCAATGAGTAATGGTACGAGCTTTTTTGTGGTCATAGCGAAATCCTGTTGGGGTCAACCGTCCACGAATGGGGGACCACGAATTCGCGAATGGGAATTTGATGTTCGTGAATTCGTGAAAAATTCATGGATGGTTGTTCGTCATGCGCGGCTTTGCGATATTCAATTAAATCAATGTAGGTGGAACTGAGAAAAACTTTCATCGTGTTACCCTCGCTGTTTCAGTATGCCAGTCCATGCGTTCATTCTACAACCAAATCTATTTTGATGTAAGCAAAAACTTTAAGCCAAAAAATCATTCAAAACATTGTATGGATAATATTTTTATGATAACGTTCGCATTCAGAAACGAGGTGACTTATGCGCGTGTGTGTCCTTTACGATGAAGAGACTTACGGTTTTACTCCTGCTGAGTTCCTGAAAAAGTTCGATTGGGAGATGGTCACATTGAGCAGGCCAGTCATGAAAAAACTCGGCGCGCTTGCCAAAGAAAATCGCTTCGATGTTTATTTCAATTTGTGCGATGGCGCGGCGGATGAAGATTATCCCGGCCTGGATGTCATCCAGGCGATGGAAGAATTGAATATGCCATTCACGGGCGCCAGCAGTAATTGCTACGATCCGAGCCGCGAAGAGATGCAGGAGAAAGCCGATAAAAACGGAATCGGTTTTGCGCGCGGGCATCATGTTCGGGCGGGCGAAGATGTTTTGAAGGCCGCGGACGATCTGCGTTATCCGCTGATGGTCAAGCATCCGCGCAGTTATAGCAGCATCGGCATGACGGCGCAGAGTCGCGTCGAAACGGCGGACCAGCTCAAGGTCCAGTTTGAACGCATCTCTTCGGAATTTGGTGCGGCGCGCGTCGAAGAGTTTATCGTCGGGCGCGAGTTCAACGTCTTCATCGTGGATAACCCCGACGATCTTTCCAGGCCGTTCGTTTATCCGCCGACCGAATTGATCTTCCCTGAAGGACACGATTTCTGGCACGCTGATATCAAGTGGGATTATTCCGTGCCGTTTGAATTTCGAGAAGTGAAAGACGAAACTTTGATTCCGCGTTTACAGGATGTTGGCCGACGGATGTACCTTGCGATGGGATGCACGGGCTATGGGCGTTGCGATGTGCGCATGGACGAAAAAGGCGGGTTATTCATTTTGGAAATTAATCCCAACGGCGGAATTTTATATCTGCCCGAAGAATACGGCCCCGCCGATTACATGATCCTTTACGACAAGGATGGTTACGATGGATTCTTCGATCGCATTTTTCGTTCGGCGATTGTGCGTCAAAAACAGAGAGCAGCCAGGGTTTCTAAATAGTCCGCTGATTGGCCTTTGAGATTAATCCAGTATATAATAGGCACATGGCAAAGCGATTGCGAATCCTTCTTGGAGTTCTTTTGCTTCTGCTCTCCTGCGGCCTGCTGCTTTGGGGGTTTTGGCCAGCGGCGCGCGAACGGCATATCCTGCCGGTCAATCCTTCCGAAATGAGTTTGCCAACTCCTTCTTCCTTCAACCCGGACCCTGAATTTAATTTCACAATCATGCTCGGTTAATGTCTGGTTTAATTTTGATTAAGGTTTCCTGTTTCGTTTATAATCGAACTATGGAAGCATATGGTTTCCATACAAAAACCCAAAAGGAGAAGAAGAGAATGACCAAAAAGATTTTGTTCAACGTTTTCCCATTGGTTCTGGTCGTCAGCATGATTCTTTCCGCCTGCGGCTCGGCGGCAACGCCTACAGCGGCGCCCGCTACCGGCGGCGGCACTGGCATGGATGCCCTCGTTGCGGCAGCCAAGGCTGAAGGCCAGTTGACCACCATCGCGTTGCCGGATACATGGTGCGACTACGGCGACATGATGAAGCAGTTTACGGCCAAATATGGAATCCCGATCAATTCTTTGAATCCTAATGGCTCCTCCGGAGAAGAGATCCAGGCTATTATCGCGAACAAAGATAACAAAGGGCCCCAAGCACCAGATGTGATTGATGTAGGTCTGTCATTTGGTCCGCAACTCGTGCAACAAGGGTTATCTGCTCCTTACAAGGTATCTACCTGGAATGAGATTCCGGATACCGCCAAGGATCCCAATGGCTATTGGTATGGTGATTATTATGGCGTAATGGCGTTCGAAGTCAACGCCGACATTGTCAAGAATCCGCCACAGGATTGGGCTGATCTTCAGAAGCCTGAATACAAGAACAGCGTTGCATTGTCGGGTGATCCGCGTCAGGCGGCTCAGGCGATCCAGGGCGTGTTTGCTGCAGGTCTCTCCGCCTCGGGTGGAGACGTTAGCAAAGCCGGTCAGGCCGGTCTCGACTTTTTTGCCAGCCTGAACAAGGCAGGCAATTTTGTTCCCGTTGTAGGTTTGGCCGGAACTGTTGCCAAGGGTGAGACCCCCATCAACATTACGTGGGACTATTTGTCGCTCGCCGATAACGACACCCTGGCTGGCAACCCCAAGATCTTGACGATCGTGCCCAAGACCGGTGTTGTTGCCGGTATCTACATCCAGGCGATCAGCGCATATGCGCCGCATCCGAACGCCGCGAAATTGTGGATGGAGTATCTGTACTCGGACGAAGGTCAACTGACCTGGCTCAAAGGTTATTGCCACCCCATTCGTTTCAATGCAATGGCCCAGGCAAACAAGCTTCCGGCAGACTTGATGGCGAAACTGCCTCCTGCTGCGAACTATGCCAATGCCGTCTTCCCGACGTTGGATCAACAAGCTGCTTATAAGGACGTTATCACCAAGAACTGGGATAGCGTCGTCGGCGCAAACGTCCAGAAGGCGCCGTAACTTCCGTTTGTTCACTCTCCTCCCCTTCTCAGAAGGGGAGGAGAAATAATAACAACTGGAGTGTTTCCAAGATGGCACAAGCAACTCAAAACCAGATACGAGTAGGCCCTCCACAGCATTCTTCGATCATTCGGAATCTTATTCCTTGGGTGGGTATAGTTCCTTTCCTGATTTTTGTAGTTCTCTTCCTGTTCTGGCCAGCCAGTTCTCTAATCGTTGGCAGTTTTCAGAACCCCGCTGGCGGTTTTACTCTGCAGAACATCTTTGATCTCTTCACTCCGAGCATTCTGGATGCATACGTTCTTAGTATTCAGATCAGCATCGTCACAGCCATTGGCGGAGGAATTTTAGGCTTCATGCTTGCGTACGCGGCCATTTTGGGTGGCTTGCCGCAGTGGATCCGAACAGCGCTGACAACATTTTCAGGCGTCGCTTCGAACTTTGCCGGGGTTCCACTTGCATTTGCATTCATTGCCACGCTGGGGCACACAGGCTTTCTTACGGCTTTTTTTCTCGATCGAATGGGGATCGGCATTTATGATTTAGGTTTTAATCTCTACAATTTTTGGGGGTTGGCGCTCACGTATATGTACTTCCAGTTCCCGCTGATGGTTTTGATCATGGCGCCTGCCCTGGACGGCTTGAGGGCAGAGTGGCGCGAGGCGTCTGAGAATCTTGGCGCAAGTTCCTATCAATATTGGCGTTATGTTGCTCTGCCAATCCTCCTGCCCTCTCTGCTAGGCTCGACGATTCTGCTTTTCGGGAATGCATTTGGCGCATATGCCACTGCCTACGCACTTACCCGCACGCTTAACATTGTCACGGTTCTGATTGGCGCGCAGATAAGCGGAAATGTACTCTACAATCCCAATCTCGGATATGCACTCGCTTTCGGGATGATCGTCATTATGGCAATTTCCATCGGTTTATATTCATGGCTTCAACGCCGAACTGCGAGATGGCTGCAATGAGAAAAAAAATCAATCTCTGGGCCTGGTTTTGGATCATCCTGGGCGCTCTCTATTTTCTTGTGCCGCTGTATGGGACGTTGGACTTTTCGTTGCGCGAGAAACGGGGAGTGTTGAGCCTGGTTGCCTACCAGAATGTGCTGATTGATCCCCGATTCCGGGAATCGTTCACATATTCCGTCCTTATGGCGTTGGCAACGATCATTGTCGGTTTGTTATTGATCGTACCGACAGCGTATTGGGTGCATTTACGTTTACCACAGGTTAGACCGCTAATAGAATTCATTACTCTCATGCCATTCGTTATTCCAGCGATCGTCCTTGTTTTTGGGCTGATCCGAATTTATAGCGGGCCGCCCTTTGCCCTTACGAATAGCGACCAGGCGACCAACCTGCTTTTGATGTGTGGATACGTTATCATTGCGATGCCGTATACCTATCGTTCGGTGGATGCGGGCTTGCGCGCGATCGATGTGCGGACGCTTACCGAGGCGGCGCAAAGCCTGGGGGCGGGCTGGTTTACCATTTTGTTCCGCATCATTTTCCCAAATATACGCGCTGCGCTGCTCAGCGGAGCGTTCCTGACGTTCGCGATTGTGATCGGCGAATTCACGTTGGCGAGCCTGCTCAATCGTCCGGCATTTGGGCCGTACCTTGTTTACATGGGAAATAATCGAGCCTACGAGCCGGCTGCTTTGGCAATCATCAGCCTTGCACTTACTTGGGCCGCCATCGGCTTGATCCAGTTACTCAGTCACGGACGGCCCGGACAGGGGCAATTGGGCGGCGTTCATTAACTCTATTGGAGACAATGATGGCATTCCTTGAACTCACTAACATTCGTAAACAATTTGGCACGGCAACTGCAGTTGAGAACTTTAACTTAAAGGTGGAGCGTGGCGAGTTCGTTTCGTTCCTCGGCCCCAGCGGTTGCGGCAAGACCACTACGTTACGCATGATTGCCGGTTTTGAGATTCCCACCGAAGGCAGCGTTACTGTTGATAACGCAGACATCACCAATCAGGCGCCCAACCAACGCAATGTGGGCATGGTTTTTCAATCTTATGCTCTCTTCCCAAATATGACCGTTGCGCAGAATATTGGTTTTGGCCTCCGCATTCGCAAGGAATCTGAATCTTCCATCAAAGAGCGCGTAACTGAAATGCTTGCGCTAATTCACCTTGAACAGAGGGGCGATAGTTATCCATCCCAACTTTCTGGCGGACAGCAGCAACGAGTTGCGCTGGCGAGGGCCCTTGCCATTCGGCCTCAGGTGCTTCTCCTTGATGAACCTCTCTCCGCCTTGGACGCTAAGATCCGCATTTCACTTCGTTCCGAGATTCGCGCAATTCAAAAGGAATTGGGAATAACTGCTATTTACGTTACACACGACCAGGAAGAAGCCCTCTCGATTTCTGATCGTATCGTGGTGATGAGCCATGGGCATATGGAGCAAGTCGGTACGCCGTTCGAGATCTACAACTTCCCCAAGACTGCGTTCGTTGCCAATTTCGTGGGCACATTGAATACCGCCGAAGCCGAAATGGTCGATCCTGAAAAAGGCATCATCGAGATGGATGGCGTGCAATTTGAATCTGCAAACCGGGTGGATGGTCAAAAGAAGGGCGATAAAGTTGCGATTGCCATTCGTCCCGAGCGTTTCAGCTTTGCATCGGAGCAAAGGAAAGCGAATGTGGTTGACTGCGTCATCGAGAATATTACATTCCTTGGCTCCGTGGTGCGTATTCAGATAACGATCGGCAAAACAAAATTCAATATGGACACTTTCAATAATCCATTCCTTGAGCTTCCGAAGATTGGCGATAAATCACAGGTTACCTGTTCGCGTGAAGCGGTGCTGATTCTCGACCGCGAGAATTAAACGGAATCGCCGCCGATTAAATATCCGCTTCTTTATCGGGACCCAAACCGGGGTCCGTTAAAGAAGCGGATTTGCGTATGGTAATTCAACTCAAATCCGAAAGGCGATATGCTGTAATGAAAGATCAGGCCCAGGTTGTCATCGTCGGCGGGGGAATCTACGGCGTCAATATTGCTTATCATCTTGCCAAGCTTGGCTGGAAGGATGTTATCCTTTTGGAAAAAGGGGAAATTGCCAGCGGCGAGTCCTCTCATGCCGCCGGTTTGGTGACGCAATTTTCCACGTCGAAGACCATGATGCAATTCCGAAAATACAGCATCGAACTTTACAGCGAACTGGGATTGTTCAATCACGTTGGAAGTTTGCGCGTGGCTTCGAGCGAAAATCAATTCAGGGAATTGCAGCGCAGCGTCAGCAAAGCAAAAGCCATCGGTATGGATTGCGAAGTTATCTCTCCGAGCGAAGCGGTAAAAATTATGCCGCAGATCAGCTCGAAAGATTTATACGGCGCAATTTATTTGCCGCGCGATGGACACCTTGATCCGTATTCAACGACAACTTTGATGGCGCGCATTATCAAGGAAATGGGCGTCACGGTTTACACCAACACGCGCGTGACCGGAATCGAATTGTCAGCCAAGGGTGAGATTGAAAAAGCGCTGACCACTCAAGGCGCGATCCGAACGAATCTTTTGGTCAATGCCGCTGGCATGTGGGCGCCGCGCGTGGCCGCGATGGCTGGCGTTTATCTTCCAACCACGCCGGTCGATCACCAGCACATTGCGTTGAAGGCTGTGCCCGGACATGAGTTCACGCACGATACGCCTTGTTTGCGCGACCCTGATAATTTGGTTTACATGCGCGAAGAACAGGGCGGATTGGTGATCGGCGGTTACGAACCGAACCCGCTTGCACGTTGGATCGATGGCGCGCCGTGGGAACACGGCAACGCAACTTTGCCCGCCGATTACGGCCGCTTTGAAATGTTGCTCGAAGGCGCGATTCGCAGAATCCCATTTTTGCAGGAAGCCGGAATCATCACGCTCGTTTGTCACCCCGGCGCATACACGCCCGATAGCCAGCCGATGCTTGGTCCCGTTGCGGGCGCGCGCGGTTTATGGATGGCGGCGGGCATGTCGCTCAATGGTTATGGCGGTGCGGGCGGCATGGGCAAGCTCATGGCTGAATGGATCGTCGGCGGTGAAGCGCCGCAGGACGTCAACGCCTATCGCGCTACGCGCTTTGGAACGAATTATATAAACCCCGAATACGCGGCCGAGCGCACGCGCGAAGGCGTGAAATATTATTACGCCTTGAAATATCCCAACGATGAAAATGAATGGGCGCGTCCGCATCGTGTCAGCCCTGTTCATTATCGTTTGCAGGAAATGGGCGCGGTCTTCGGTGAAAAATTCGGCTGGGAGCGCGTCAATTATTTCCAACCGGGAAAACCCTGGCGGCGTGCCGGTGCGGATCAACGCGAATGGGGCTGGAACAAGCCTCCGTATTTTGACCGCGTTGGCGTGGAGCATCAAGCGACCAGAGAACGCGTCACGCTCTTCGACTTGACCTCGTTCGGCAAAATCGAAGTGAGCGGCCCCGATGCTCTGACTCTGCTCAACCGCCTGGCTGACAGCGACATCAACAAACCGATCGGCTCTGCGGTTTACACTCAATTCTTGAACGCTAATGGCGGCGTCGAAGCGGATGTGACCATCACTCGTCGTGGCGAAGATGTTTTCTGGGTTGTGACCGGCTCGGCATTCATTGGCAACGATATGTCGTGGATACAAATGCACGTTGAAGATGAAGATGTGACCATCCGCGAAATTTCCACGGATTGGGCGACGCTCGCGATGTGGGGCCCGAAGGCGAGAAACGTTTTGGAAACGGTCACAAAAGATGACGTCTCGAATGAAGCGTTCCCGTATCTGACCGCGAGAAATATTTTCATCAACGGCGCCAAAGTTTGGGCGCAGCGAGTCAGTTATGTCGGCGAGTTGGGCTGGGAATTTTATATTCCGAATAATCGGGCGATCATAGTTTGGGATGCGCTCATCAAAGCTGGAGAAAAATTCGGCATCGAAGTCGGCGGATACAAAGTGTTGGATTTGCTGCGGCTTGAAAAAGGTTATCGCTATTACACGACCGATGTCACACCGATGGAAACGCCGTACGAAGGCGGGCTTGGTTTTTGTGTGCATCTCGATAAAGGGAATTTCATCGGACGTGATGCGCTGGTCGAGAAAAAGAAAGCCGGACTTTCGACAAAGTTATGCACGCTTGTTTTGGCGGATGGCGATGACTTCACGCAAATTTACGGCGGCGAAGCGGTCTATGTTGACGGCAAAGTGTTGACGCGCGTGCGCAGCGGTGGCTACGGATTTACGTTGAAGAAAAATATTTTGTATGCGTACCTGCCGATTGAAATTGCGAAAGCCGGTTCGCGTGTTGAAGTTGAATTGATCGAAGGCCGCCGTATCGCGGAAGTGTCTGCCACCGTTTTGTATGATCCGAAAGGCGAGAAGCTGCGGGCGTAGTTTTTTTTATGTGTGCAAGTTTTTAAAAATAATTTATAAGTGCTCGAAAGGAAGTAAGTGAATGTCAACTCTCAATTCTACAGATTTTTCCGCTCTCAAGAAAATGATCCCGCCACGCCAGCCTGGACATGGTTTGCAACGGCCTTATTATCAGGATGAATCTCTTTATCGCGCGGAGATGGATGTCATCTGGCGCAGCGGCTGGTTGTTTGCCGGTCATTCCTGTCAGATATCGAAAGCGGGTGATTATTTTTTGTACGAAGTGGATGGCGACTCGGTCATTATCGTCCGTCAGGATGATGGCGGGGTGCGGGCCATTTACAATGTCTGCCGCCACCGCGGTTCGGTTATCTGCGAAGCGGCGGAGGGGCACGTCAAGCGCTTTATCTGTCCGTACCATCAGTGGACTTATGACCGTGATGGACGTTTGCTTCTCTGGCGCGGAATGCAGGAAGGGCTTGATAAATCCGAATTGGGATTGCACCAGGCACATGCGCGCGAAGTGGAAGGGATGATCTTTATCAGCCTTGCCAAAGAGCCGATGGACTTTGAGGCTGCGTATGAAACCATTGCTCCGGTCGTTCGTCCCCAGGGTTTGACGCGCGCAAAAGTCGCCAAGATCATGGATTTCGATATTCATGCCAACTGGAAACTGGTCTGGGAAAACAATCGCGAGTGTTATCACTGCAATGTCAATCATCCGCAATATATCAAGGCCAACTTTGATCATTACAACGCTGACGATACGATCGATCGCATTGCAGAACAGCTTGAGATGGTTACGGCTCGCAGTGAAGCGAAATGGGCTTCTCAGGGATTGGCGGTCACTCGTACGGAAGCTGGACTCACTGAATTTCCCGACCCGGAACATAATATCTGGTATTCAGCCAATCGCACTCCGCTCGTGGACGGCTTTGTCTGCGAAAGCCTGGACGGTCAACAGGTTGCTCCGCTGATGGGTGATTATACGGACCCCGATGTAGGCACTGTCCGTGTGCGGATGCTGCCCAATTTCTGGCAGCATTCCAGCTGCGACCATGGCGTCTCTGTGAGACTGACTCCCAATGGGCTGTATCACACTGCTGTCCGCATGACCTGGCTGGTGGATGAAAAAGCCGAAGAAGGCAGGGATTATGATCTTGAGAAACTTCTGCCTTTCTGGTTGATGACCGCCGAGCAGGATTGGGAAATATGTGTCAACCAGCAGCGCGGAGTCAATTCACATGCTTATACACCGGGTCCGCTTTCGACGTTCAAGGAATATAACCTTGAGAGTTTTCTGCGCTGGTATGAGCAGCAGATGGCTCCGGTACTTCGATAACGAGTTGATGATTTTTTTGGGATTGCTGATTTGACACCGATTTCAAAGGCCCATCCCGTTTACATTGGCTTTGGAATGTTGACGCCCGTCACGATCATGGTGGTGGAACAACTTCCAGAGCATAATACCGGCGCAATCGTGAAAGAAGTCAATGAGTTTGTGTTCGATGACGCCGCGATTGTCGCCTGTCTGCTGCGCCAGTGGAATGTGCCAACGGGCATGATCGGCACATCCGTTGGCGACGACCCGCGCGGACATGATCTTGCCCGCCAGTTGGATGAATGGGGCGTGCAGGCGGATGTGCGCTTTACGAAAGAATTCAAAACGCCGCACGAAGTCGACATTTCGGACAGGACCGGCGCGCGCACGTATTTTTGGCAACGCACACCGGAAATATTAGATACTCTCGATACCGCCGACCTTTCCCTACTTGAAAACGCGCGTGTTTTATATGTAGACTGGTACGATGGCGATCATATTCTGCGTGCCATGCATGCTGCGCGTCGATCTGGCGTGGAAGTGTTTCTCAATCTTGAACATGGTCACACAGATCTGGATAAATTAAAAAATTATGCGGGGCGGGCCGTAATTTGTCAGGCGGTGACGGATGCGGCGCAACTTGGCGAAGAATCGCCGTTGGACGTGGCAGTAAAATTGTTGCGGGTTGGCGTCCAAACTGCATTGATTACCATGGCTGAAGAGGGTTGCCTTGCCGTGCAGGGGAATCAGGCAATACGGGTACATGCGCCAATTGTCGAGGCCGTGGATGGATGCGGAGCGGGCGCAACTTTTTCAGCCGGTTTTGTTTATGGATATTTGCATGACTGGAAGCTCGAAGCTTGTGTGCGGTTTGCAACTGCCGCCGCATCGCTCAAGGTCACCAGGGCCGGACTTCAAATGTTCGATGTGGATGAGATATCGGCGGTCGCTGCAAAACTTCAAGTTGAGTATCCGGCCTTTTCCGGAATTACCATAAAATCAAACGAGGAAATGTAATCATGGCTTTTGCTACTCTTCTTTCGGATCAACAGACTCAGCGCATTCATGATGCCTCGCTCGAGATTCTTGAGAACGTCGGCTTGCTGGTGCGTTATGAAAAAGCTCGCGCCGTTTTTGCCCAGCATGGCTGCATTGTGGATTCGGAAAAACAGATCGTAAAATTTCCTCCGGCAGTGGTCGAAAAATATCGCCGAATGATGCCGCCGACTTTTACCTTTCACGGGCGCGACCCAAAATTTGACAAAACGATTCCGCAGGATGGCCCGGTCATCGTCACCGGGAGTTCAGCCCCAAATTTGCTGGACCCGGTCACGGGTCAGGAAAGACGCTCACGTTCTGACGATATCGCCCGCATCGCGCATCTGATCAACGAGCTGCCTGGTTACGATATTTTTTCGGTCTCCGTTCTGGCTGATGATGCGCCGCCTGAACAATTTACCTTGGCGCGCATTTATCCGGCCTTGAAATATTGTTTGAAACCGGTCCGCATCACCAGCAAGGATTTGCCGGATGCCAGGAAAATTTTAAAGTTGGGTAGTCTGATCGCTGGCAGTGACGAAGCCTATCGCGAACATCCTTTCATCACGCATCATTATTGCCCGGTGGTCTCGCCGCTGACCATGGATCATTTATCGACCGAAGCATTGATGTTTTTTGCGGAACAAGGATTGCCGGTTTATCCAACGATCGTGCCGAATGCCGGACTCACTTCGCCGATGTCCATGGCTGGTACACTGGCGCAAGGCAACGCTGAATTTTTAGCAGCGGCAGTGTTGATGCAAATGGTGCGCGAGGGCACGCCCTTGATCTATGCCACGCTGCCTACGGTTGCCGATATGCGCAGCGGTGCATATGCGTCGGGCGGTATCGAGTGCGGCATGTTGCACATGGCTCACGCGCAAATGGCGCACTTCTATAATGTGCCATCCGGCGGTTACATTGGGCTGACGAACTCCAAGATCAATGATGCGCAGTCTGGTTACGAAACTGGTATGTCCACCACGGCTGGCGTGCTGGCTGGCATGGATATGTTGAATATGGGCGGTCTACTCGAAGCGTTGAAAGTGTTTGACTTTGCCAAGACCGTGATCGATGATGAAATTGCGCTTATGCTCAAGCGCCTCAAGCATGGTATCGACTTCAGTGAAGATGAACTGGCCCTGGATGTGATCGCAAAGGTCGGGCCGGGTGGTTCGTTCATTGTCGAGCCTCACACTATGAAACGCATGAAAACATCCGCACTGCTTCCAAAACTTTCAGACCGCGATACGCGGACTCAATGGGAAAAGAAAGGCGCGCTGGATACACATGCGCGCGCCGCGCTGAAGGTGCGTGAAATTTTTGAGCGCGACAGCCTGGCGGTTTTTTCTTCCGAAGTGGACGCTCGTATTCGGGCTGAGTTCAAAGATTTAGTTTCTGGAAAATTGGAGATGCCCGAAGGATGGTGATGACCAAATGCAAAACGATAACTCTCCCAAATTTTCATCGCTTCATTCGGCGCCTTGGGCCGGACTCCTGAACAACCGGCCTCGCCTCGTTAGAAACTTTTATCTCTTCCTCGCTGGACTGGTTTTGTTTGGCGTCAGTCTTGCGTGCGGAGCAAGCGTGGGCGCGCCCGCGCCTTACCCGACTATTTTGCCGGTGATCGAAGCGACACAACCCGCGCCGGCCCCGACTTTCTCCTCGCTTGTTATTCGGCAAACCCCAACGGCGCAGCGGCCATCCGAGTCGCTGGTCATTGCGCCGCCTCCGGCCATTTTGGAATCGCGCCGCCTGACGCTGGAGTATCCGTCAAAGATTCGCGTGGGCGATTCGGATGTGATTCGCCTGACGCTTGAAATCGATACGCTTGGCAACGTCACGCCGACAGCCGAGGCGCAGGGGAATACCGTCACCGGAAAAATTGTTCAAATCCCAAATTTATATGATACACATAATGTGATTGCTGAAGCGCGGTTGGATATGGCCGGGCTGCAGATCCGCCCAAGCGAAACAATCAGCGAACCGCTCCTGCCCGGACAATCAGCCACGTTTTATTGGAGTGTTCTCCCGACTACAGCGGGAACGTTCCGCGGCACGGCCTGGTTCTATCTGCGCTTCATTGATAAAGTCAGCGGGGTGGAAAGCCAAAAAACGGTATCCGCCCAATCGGTCCAGATCGAGGCGACAAGTTTTCTTGGCCTGAATGGAAATGCGGCACGCGCGGCTGGCGGTGTCGGATCTGTTATCGGGGCGATCCTTGGCTTTCCATTTGTAACCGATATTTTGAAGTGGCTAGTTGAACACCTATTTCACAAAAAGAATACATGACGAAAATCACCTAAAATATTGACATGCTTTCGTGGCGGCTGTTTTGTTCTCTATGGTACAATGCACTCGTTTTGTAGAAAAACCCGCAACGGAGTACTGATAATGAACGAATGGCTTTACGTTGGTTTGTTTTTTATTGTTGGGCTGATCATCCCTGTAGGCGCGATCGGTGTTGCCTGGATTTTGGGACCAAAGAAGTCGAATCCCATTAAGCTGGCAACTTATGAATGCGGTATCGAGACTGTAGGCGATAGCTGGGTGCAGTTCAAGGCACAGTATTATATTTTTGCATTGGTGTTCCTGGTCTTCGATGTTGAAACAGTTTTCCTTTTTCCGTGGGCTGTACGGCTTGGCCAATTGGGATTGTTTGCCGTTATCGAAGGCATTGTGTTTGTTGCGATCCTGATTGCCGGGCTGATCTATACCTGGCGCAAGGGAATGCTGGAGTGGGCGTAATTCAATCGTAATTTATAAGAGAAGGCTGATGGGACAATTCCTTTCAGCCTTTTCTTTGTGTGTACAGGAGTGACTCATGAATTTTTGGAATGACCCTCTCAAAATCGCCGCGGACTGGTTGACTGGAATTTTCGCCGGTTGGGGAATGCCTGCCGTGGCTGCCGGTATATTAGTGGCTTTTCTCGGCACGCTTCTGCTCATTACCTTGCTGATGGTGATGGATATTTTTCTGGTCTGGCTCGAGCGCAAAGTGGTGTCGCGCTTCCAGGATCGCATTGGTCCGAACCGGGTTGGACCTTTCGGTTTGATCCAGCCGTTCGCGGACATTATCAAACTTCTTATTAAAGAAGACACCACGCCTGAAGGCGCCGACCGTGTAGTCTATAACATCGCGCCGATGCTTTCGATGATGTCGGTGTTGATCTTGTGGGCTATCGTTCCTCTGGCTCCCGTCATCCTCGGCGTGGATTTGAATGTAGGCCTGCTGTATATTATTGCCGCAGGCGCAATCGGCACACTCTCCATTATCATGGCAGGTTGGTCGTCGAATAATAAATTTGCGACCATCGGCGCGTTCCGTCAGGTGGCCGTGATGGTTTCATTCGAGATTCCGATGGTGGCGATGCTTTTGATCCCGACCATTTTCGCCGGGACAATGGGCATGAACGGGATCATCCAGGCGCAAAGCATCCCGTATTTCATTCTTTCGCCTTTGGGCGCAGTGATCTTCCTGGTCGCCGCCATCGCAGAGTTGGGCCGCGCTCCGTTCGATCTTTCCGAAGGCGAATCGGAACTGGTGTCCGGTTTTAACATCGAATATTCGGGAATGAAGTTCGGCATGTTTTATGCAGGCGAGCTTTTACATGCTTTGACTTTCGGCGGTTTCCTGGCCATCCTGTTCTTTGGCGGATATCGTTTCTTCGGCCTGGAAAAAGTCAGCCCGTTCCTGGCAGTTATTATTTTTCTTGCCAAGGCCCTGGTTGGATATTGGGTCATCATGTGGGTTCGATACACCATGATGCGTATTCGCATCGACCACATGCTGGCCTTCAACTGGAAATTCCTGACGCCGCTTTCATTCGCGCTTTTGATGGTGACTGCATTGATGAATGCGCTTCTGGCCGGGACCTCGGTCTGGGTCTACGCAATCAGCATGTTCCTGTCGAACGTTTTAGTGGCGTGGATCGCGCTGGAAATTGTGCGCTCGTACAGCCGCAGTGAACGTGAAAAAGTTGAAGCGCCGAAAGCTGCGGAAGCCGCGCATCATTGATGAATGTCGAATTTACGTATTACGTAATACGTAAATTCCGAAAAAGGAATCTTATGACAGCATCTCAAATTATTTTTCTCATTGTTGCGGTTGTCACCCTCGGCTCGGCGCTGATGGTTGTAACCAGCCGCAATCTGGTTCACTCCGCGTTGTGGCTGGTATCCACGCTGTTTGGAGTGGCGATCATTTACGCATTGTTGAACGCCGGATTTTTGGCGGTGGTACAAGTTGTCGTTTACATCGGCGCAATTGCGATCCTGTTCATCTTCGCGGTCATGTTGACTCGCAAGGAGCAACTGGAAAGCGGTCAGCGTCTGAACAGCGGATGGTGGCTCGGCGCGATCATCGCAGTGTTGGTATTCGGCGGGCTGTTCGGAATGCTCCAGAGTTGGAGCGGCTTCTCGAAAACGGCGGCCGATCTCCCGGTCGGGTTTGACGCGGTGGGGCAGTTGGGCAATGCGCTCACGTCGCCCACCGGTTTTGTTTTGCCGTTCGAAGTCGCATCTATTCTTTTGTTGGCGGCATTGGTCGGCGCGGTTTATCTCGCCTTCAATCCCCGTTCCGGGGACTCTCAAAAATAGGAGACCGCGATGATTCCCCTTTCATGGTATCTCGTTCTTTCAGCTGCTTTGTTCAGCGTTGGATTGTTCGGTGTGTTGTCGCGCAAGAATGCCATTGCGATTTTGCTCGGCGTGGAGTTGATGCTCAATGCGGTGAATGTCAATCTTGTGGCGTTCTGGCGTTACGGTGAAGTTTCAATGATGGCGGGACAAGTGTTCGCGATCATTGTCTTTGCGGTGGCCGCCGCGGAAGTGGCTGTCGGTCTGGCGCTGGTCATTTCAGTTTATCGCCGACGCAACACCGTCATCGCTGATGAAATTGATTTGATGAAATGGTAATACAAACCCTAAAGGTTTTGGAGACCTTTAGGGTTTTGTGGAGGCTTCATGACGACTGAAACATTGATTTGGTTAATTCCATTACCCCCGATCCTGGCGTTCTTTTTGATCGTGTTGTTCACGAATAAAAATAAAACGCTCAGCCACACAGTGGCAGTCGGCGCGGCGGCGCTTTCATGGCTGGGCGCGATGATCGTTTTTGTGCGCGCCATTGGCGTGACCGAACTCGGCAAGGAACCTTTTGCATCCGCCATCAACTGGATCCCGACCGGCGATACATGGTTGAAGATCGGCGTGCTGGTTGATCCGCTCTCGGCGGTGGTTTTGTTCTTCGTGGCATGGACGATCTTCATGATTTTTGTGTACAGTGTGGGCTATCACAATTACGGTCAACCTGCTGGCGATCACGATCACCCTGGTTTGCCGCCGCATGGCGCAACCGTTGAAGAACACGGACACAAGCATGTTGTGCCGTCCATCGAGCCTATGTATTCGCGCTTCTTTGCTTTCCTGGGACTGTTCGCTTTCGGCATGTACACACTGGTTCTCTCCGACAATCTGCTCACGTTATTTGTCGGTTGGGAAATCATGGGTTTATGTTCATATCTCTTGATCGGTTTCTGGTATGCCAAGCCATCGGCGCGCAACGCGGCGGTCAAAGCATTCATGACCACCCGCATCGGCGATGTGTTTATGCTGCTCGGCATTGCTTTCCTTTATAGCGCGACCGGCACACTTTCCTATCGCGAAATTTTCACTGCAAATACTTTGCATGTTTTAGCGACCGTTCCCACGCCGATCTTCGGACTTTCCGCGGCTGGCTTGATCGGTCTGCTTCTCTTCATCGGGACGATCGGCAAATCGGCGCAGTGGCCGTTACACGTCTGGCTGCCGGACGCGATGGAAGGTCCGACGCCGGTCAGCGCCATGATCCATGCCGCGACGATGGTGTCGGCGGGCGTGTACATGGTCATCCGCATGTTCCCGCTGCTCAGCCTCGATGCGCACACGATGACGTTCGTTGCATTCATCGGCGCGTTCACGGCTTTATTCGCGGCCACAATTGCCGTCGCGCAAAACGACATCAAGCGCGTCCTGGCTTATTCGACGATTTCGCAGCTCGGCTTCATGATCGCCGCGCTCGGAACTGGCGCGTATGTTGCGGCGGCTTTCCACTTGGTCACGCACGCATTCTTCAAGGCCTTGCTCTTCCTCGGTTCCGGTTCGGTTATTCATGGAATGGAACACGGTGTTTTTCACACGGGCAATCACGATGTTGACCCGCAGGATATGTTCAACATGGGCGGACTTAGAAAGAAGATGCCAATTACTTTTTGGACATTCCTGATTGGCGGATTTGCCCTCTCCGGCTTCCCGGTTTTGACGGCGGGATTCTGGTCGAAGGACGAGATCTTCGCCGAAGCGTTCGGCAGCGGACACATAGCGGTTTTCGTTACCCTGGCTTTGGCGGCCTTCCTGACAGCTTTCTATACGATGCGCCAGATCACATTGACTTTCCTCGGCGAGCCGCGCACAAAAGAAGCGGAGCACGCGCAGGAAACTCCGTGGACGATGACGCTTCCGCTGGTGGTTCTTGCGATCTTTGCGATCGGTTATGGCTGGGTTGGTATTCCTGAACATTTCCCCGGCCTCGGCGGGTTGCTCCCGAACTGGTTCCATGAATTCGTCGGTTCGACTCTGGCGACGATGCCGGAAGCCGCGCCGTTTAGTTTCGTTCCGCTGACAACTTCATTGGTGGTTGCGCTGGGCGGCTTGCTGCTCGGCTGGCTTGTTTATCGCAATGTTCAAAACGCAGCCCAGGATAAATTACAAATTCCAGTTCTCAAAAACAAATGGTACTTTGATGAACTCTACAATGTTGTTTTCATCAAGCCCGCCATCTGGTTCTCTGAAGTCTTCGTTTCCTTGTGGATGGACAAAGGCGCGATCGACGGCTTCCTGCATCTGTTTGGAAAAGCCGCCAATGGAATCGGTTCCGGCATCCGCAATTATTTCGACCTGCCTGTCATCAATGAATTTTTCGGTGATGGCACGGCTCACGTCACTCAATGGTTTGGCCGCTCCCTGCGACCGATCCAATCCGGTCGCATCCAGCAATACATGCTTGTGTCACTGGTGATCATCCTCGCCCTCGCCGGTCTGCTTTTATACCTGTTGAGGCTGGCGTAGCCAGATTGGAGTCACGATGGATTTTCTCACTTCCCATCTTCTTAGCCTGATCTTATTTCTCCCGGCTGTCTCGGCGATCGTCATGCTTTTCCTGCCGAAGGACGAAGCCAAACTTTTGCGCTGGTTCGCGTTCGGTGCGAGTCTCATTCCGTTTGGACTCTCTGTCTTTTTGTGGACCCAGTTCAAGTCCGGTGTGGCCGGATACCAGTTCGAAGAAAAATACATCTGGTATCAAGCCATCAATTCGTCGCTTCATCTCGGCGTGGACGGTTTATCCCTGACTATGGTTTTGTTGACCACGCTGTTGACGCCGCTCGCCATTCTCGCATCCTTCAGTGTGACCGATCGCATCAAACCGTACATGATGCTCTTCCTGTTTTTGGAAACCGGAATGCTCGGCGTTTTCATGGCGATCGACCTGCTGATCTTTTTCCTGTTTTGGGAAATTGGCCTCGTGCCGATGTACTTCCTCATCAATCAGTGGGGAAGCGCCAACAAGGATTACGCTTCGCTCAAGTTCATGATCTACACCATGGGCGGCTCGCTCGGACTCTTGCTCGGCATTCAGTTGCTCGGCTCTTTGTTCGGGACCTTTGACCTTGCCACCATTACCGCAAACTGGACTTCGGCCCAGGGCTTTTTGCTTGGCTATCCAATTGAGACTGTGAAGACGGTCATCTTCTGGGCGTTCGTGATCGCGTTTGCGATCAAGGTTCCGATCTGGCCTTTCCACACGTGGTTGCCTGATGCGCACACCGAAGCCCCGACTGCTGGCTCGATGTTGCTGGCTGGTGTCCTGCTCAAACTTGGCGCGTACGGATTTTTGCGACTCGTTCTGCCGTTATATCCGGTCGAGTCACATAATTACGCCGGCTGGCTGGCTGCCCTTGCCACCGCTGCGATTGTCTTCGGCGCGTTCGGTTCATTCGGTCAGACAGATTTCAAAAGACTGGTTGCATATTCATCGGTCAATCACATGGGCTTTGTAGTGCTCGGTATCGCGGCAGCCGCTTACGCCGCGGGCACGGCCGATGCGCACATCGCCATGAACGGCGCGGTCCTGCAAATGTTCAATCATGGATTGTCCGCGGCTGGAATGTTCTTCCTGGTCGGCGTAATTTACGAACGGACTCACACGCGCAACCTCGAAGAGTTCGGCGGATTATTCCCGCTCGTCCCGATTTATGGCGGCATCCTGATCTTTACCAGCATGGCCTCGCTTGGCCTGCCCGGGCTTAATGGTTTCGTCTCGGAGTTTCTCGTGGTGCGGGGCGCGTTCCCGGTGCTGACGGTTTACACCGCGATTTCCATGCTTGGCTTGCTTTTCACTGGCGCATATATTTTGAAGGGCATCATGAAAGTTTTACATGGCCCGTTGAATGAACATTGGGCGCACGGCGAACATAAACTTACCGAGATCAACACGCGCGAAATTTTTGTCATGGCTCCGCTGATGGTCTTGATTTTAGTCATCGGCATCTGGCCGGCGTGGATACTTGATGTGATCAATAAAGCCGTAATGAGGCTTTTCTAATACGTAATTCGTGACGCGTAATTGCCTGTACGAATTACGCGTTACGCATACGTGAGGTGCTTATGAATTTTCCTGTATTGAGTGTGATTGTCTTTAGTCCGCTTGTGGCGGCGATGATCATTTTGTTGATCCCCGCTGACCGCAAGACGGAAGCGCGCGGCGTGGCGCTGGCCGCCGCAACGTTCGCTCTGTTGCTTTCGTTTTGGGTTTATCTCTCTTACGATAAAACCGCCGCCGGTTATCAATTTATTGAAACATATCCATGGCTTCCCGCTTTGGGCATCAGCCTCAAGTTCGGCGTGGACGGCATCAGCGCTCCGCTCGTTCTTTTGACCGGCGTGGTCATGTTCACGGGTGTGTTGATCTCGTGGGGCGACTTCGATGAACACTCGCATCTTTCCGCCGGCATTCAGGATCGTCCGCGCGAATTCTTTGCCTTCCTGTTCATCTTGGCCAGCGGCGTGTTCGGCGTCTTTGCTTCACTTGACCTGTTCATGTTGTTCTTCTTCTATGAGATCGCGGTGTTCCCGATGTATCTGCTCATCGTCATCTGGGGCTGGATACAGACTCGCGAATACGCGGCCATGAAGCTGACACTTTATCTGTTCATCGGTTCGGTGGTCGCATTGGTCGGCGCATTGGCGATGTATTGGGTGGCTGGTCAGAACACCGGCATCTACACCTTTGATATGCTTCAACTTGAAAAGGCTGGTTTCTCCGCTTCCTTCCAGAACCTGTGGTTTCTTCCCGTTTTCTTCGGCTTCGCCGTGCTCGGCGGCATCTGGCCTTTTCATAACTGGTCGCCAGATGGACACGTTGCTGCGCCGACGGCTGTTTCCATGTTCCATGCGGGCGTGTTGATGAAGCTTGGCGCGTTCGCGGCGTTGCGTGTCGGCATCATGCTTCTGCCTGAAGGCGCTCAACACTGGTCATGGGTCATCATGTTATGTGCAGGCGTGGCGGTTGTGTACGGCGCATTCATCGCCTTCGTTCAGACCGATATGAAATACATGATCGGTTTCTCGTCCGTCTCGCACATGGGACTGGTGATGCTTGGTATCTCAACTCTGAATCATGACGGTCTGCTCGGCGCGGGTGTGCAAATGTTCTCGCACGGAATCATGACGGCTCTCTTCTTTGCTGTCACCGGTATGATCTATGACCGCTCGCACACACGTCAAATTCCCGAACTGGGCGGCATGAACAAAGTCATGCCGTTCGCGGCCATCGGTTTTATCATCGGTGGTTTGGTTTCGATGGGTATGCCGGGCTTCTCCGGTTTCGTTGCCGAGTTCCCGATCTTCATGGGCGTGTGGAAATCGCAATGGCTGGTGGCGGTCATTGCCAGTCTTTCCATCATCCTGACAGCGGCCTACATCATGCTGAACATCCGCAAAGTTTTCTTCGGAAAAATGCCGGAGAAACTGGAAGGTCACATGACCGACGTCACCGTGCTCGACAAAGTTGCCATCGTGACCCTGTCTGGTCTGATGATCCTCATCGGAGTGTTCCCATCCTTCATGGTGCCGATGGTTGAAACGGGCGTCAAAAGCATCCTGGGCCTGCTGGGAGTTCAATAATGTTTACATCCATTTCCTTTCTTTCCATTCTCCCTGAAACGCTCATCCTGATTCTTGGCGTTATCGTCTTGATTGTCGAGCCGTTTTGGAAAGCCGAAAATCGTCGCAACGCTGGCTGGTTGACGGCTGGCGGCTTACTTGCCACGTTGATCATCAGTCTCCTTGTTGGTCGTCCGGGTGAACCGGTTGCGGCGCTCGGCGGCATGATCCGCTTCGATTGGCTTGGCTTCTTCTTCAAGATGTTCTTTGTTTTTGGAGCAGGCATCACGGCCTTGTTCCTGATGGATCACGAAAAAGTCGGCGATCGCGGCGAGGCCTACGTTCTGCTTCTCGCATCCACCATCGGCATGTGCCTGATGGCATCATCCGCCGATCTCGTGATGCTTTATCTTGCCATCGAAACCACATCCATTCCGCTTTATGTTTTGGCTGGCTTCATGCTTTCGGATGAGCGCTCAACCGAAGCGGGCTTCAAATATTTGCTCTTCGGTGCGATGACATCGGCGATCATGCTTTATGGATTTAGTCTGCTGTTTGGATTTGCCGGGACGACCAATCTTTATGCTCTCGCCGCTGCGCTTCAATCTGGACATTTGGCGGGTCCCGTTATGTTGGGTGTGATCTTCCTCCTGATCGTCGGACTTGGCTTCAAAGTTTCGATCGTTCCATTCCACTTTTGGGCGCCCGATGTGTACCATGGCGCGCCGACCCCGATCTCTGGTTTTCTGTCAACAGCTTCCAAGGCTGCAGGCTTTGCGGTCATCGCAAGACTCTTCCTGGTTGTCTTCCCTGATTTCACCATTTCATGGACAACCATGCTGGCAGTTCTCTCCGCGGTCACGATGACGATTGGCAATTTAATGGCTCTGCCGCAAAAGAATATCAAACGCATGTTGGCTTATTCATCCATCGCTCATGCGGGTTATGCCATGATCGGCATCGTGGCGATTTCAAAATTAGGAATCGCGAGCGTGGTCTTTTACATGCTGGCTTACATCGTGACCAACATGGCCGCCTTCGGTGTGGTCGCAGCAGTCGGCAGGATTGTCGGCTCGGACGAATATGATGCGTATCGAGGCCTCAGCCGCCGTTCGCCGTGGCTTGGACTGATCATGCTGGCGGCGTTCCTGTCACTGGCGGGCATGCCTCCGTTCGGTGGATTTGTTGCCAAGGTTTTTGTTTTTGCGGCAGGTATCCAGGCTAATTACACCTGGCTGGTTGTCATGGGCATCCTGAATTCCATCGTGGGCGTGTATTACTACTTGAATGTGATGAAGTATGTCTATCTTTATCGCATGGAAAAAGAGGATGAAGACAAACATCCGGTGATGTTGACTCGCCCATATGCGATCGCGTTGGCGGTGTTGGCGTTGGGCGTCATTTTGATCGGAACCGTGTTTGCGCCGTGGTTCAGCTGGTCGAGCGCTGCGGCGGCGAACCTGTTTTAGTGTAGATCAAGGCCTGCGGCGGGGGGGCAGGCTGAAAATCCGGCGTGAAGCGTTGAAATATCGGTTTGTTTGACACGCCTTTACCTTGTTGATATAATCGTGCGACATGACACAATCGAACGGAAATAAACAGAACGTTATCAGTACGCTTTTGATCGTGTTGGTGGGGCAGGTGGGGTGCCTGACGTTGATCATTATCCTGGGTACGTTGTTCGGCGGTCTGTGGCTTGACCAGACTTTTCACACGAAGCCACTTTTCACTCTTATACTTTTATTCGCAGGAATTCCTCTTTCAGTTATCCTGATGCTCTTTGTAGGGCGCAGGACGCTGGCGAGAATCAAATCTAATGCTGAATCAGAGAAGAAAATCTCTGAATAATTAGGAGGCGTCTTGGAAACTCAGAAGCGTAGACCCTGGCGACGCTGGGTCGTGCTCGTGCTGATGATCGTTGGCTTTGTGGTGGGCGGGATCTTTGTTCCTGTTCAGCCGGAGATCACGGTTGCGGCTGAAAAATTAATTGAAGAACCATTGTTCACTCTGCCTGTTATCGGGCCGTTCTATCTGGTGAACACGCTGCCAACTTTGTTGGTAACGATCATTCTCATTTTGATTATTTCGTATGCCACCAATCAATCCATCAAGAAGAGCGCGAAGACCGATCTCGTTCCGCGCGGCATCGGCAATTTGATGGAAGCGGCGGTTGAGATGCTTTACGGTCTCACCGAAGGTTCGGCTGGAGCGAAGTGGGCGCGGGCGATCTTCCCGTGGTTTGCGACCATCATGATCTATGTGTTGTTCGCGAATCTGCTCAAACTTATCCCGGGCTTTGAATCGATTGGCGTTTTGCATCAGGTTGCGAAGGGACACCCGGTTTCCGGTATTCTTCTTCAACCCGGCGAAGTTGAGAACGGATATATTCTCGCCCCGTTCTTCCGCGGAATTTCCGTGGATCTGAACTTCACTGCTTCGCTGGCTATCATCGCGGTGGTGATGATCCAGGTGATCGGTTTTCAGGCGCAGGGATTTGGTTACCTGAGCAAGTTTTTCAACTTCCGCACCATGTTCAAGACGCCGTTCTTCGGCGCGATGGATTTTTTGGTCGGCCTGCTTGAATTGATCTCTGAACTTTCGAAGATCCTTTCGTTTGCATTCCGTCTATTCGGTAACATGTTCGCGGGTGTGGTGTTGGTTGCGATTGTTGCCGGTCTGCTCGGCAGGATCAGTATCTTGCCTGCCATGATCATGATGTTTGAGTTATTCGTCGGTATCATTCAGGCGTTTGTGTTCGGTATGTTGACAATGGTCTTCATGGCGCAGGCCACTCAAGGTCACGGCCATGAGGAAGATCATCACGAAGAAGCTGGCGCTGCGGCGCACTAAATCTAAAAGGAATCAAGGAGATACAAAAATGGAAGGTAATA
The DNA here is from genome assembly GCA_021796315.1 of Chloroflexota bacterium. The sequence continues at coordinate 22 of JAJYOH010000021.1, read as the reverse complement.
TTTTAGACGCAATGCTTCGGCT
>JAJYOH010000370.1 GCA_021796315.1 Chloroflexota bacterium | reverse complement strand
TCTGTGCGATCCCGGAACTCGCCAGATAGAAAGCCAGCCCCCCCAGGAGGCGGAGCGTTGCTCCTTTTTGCTCCGCCTCCTGGATAAGTTGTAGCGCGAGGTTCTTCAGTTCCGGTGATGTATAAGGCATGTCGATCTATTCGGGTGGGATTTCCGCAAACACGCGGGTCATATCCACGCCCTGGCTGCGGCGAACCGCGACCGCGATCAGATACCATACGATGGCTATGACTGGAACAATAAAGGCTTCGATCATAGCCAGCGGCGTAACGCTCAGCCCAAATTGTGCGGCTGTGAAGGCCGCGATCAACACAAACAGCCATGTTACCATCGTTACGACGCCGGAGATCACCATCAGTGGAATACCGAGGAACTTTGCGCGCACCGCCTCGGGCGCATTATCGTAGAGATCCTTTCGGCGGTAGGGGAAGACCACAGCCGCCAGGCCCACGAAAATAAACGCCAGGGCCATCACCGCGATGATGTTCACCAGATAACCGCCCAAGCCGCCATAGATGTTCATCCAGTTAAGGAACTCAATGTAGATTCCAATGATGATGGTGGCATTGACCGGAGTATGCAGAGTGGGATGCACATCCGCGACCCATTCGGGAGCCAGGCGGTCGAAAGACCAAGCGAACAGATTGCGCGTCCCAAGCAGGAATCCAGCCGGAGTCCACCAGATGATGGACAGCAGGAAGGCCAGTGCAATGTAAATCTTGACTGGATCGGGCAGAGAGAAGAAGCGTGTCAGGGCAGGCACAACATAGTTCACACCGGCGGGCATCTTACTGGCCGCGTTCAGGCCAAGATAAGAGAGGGCCGAGAAGAAGTCAAAGCCGACCGTCCTGTAGACCAGCAGGGAACCGATGGCGTAGAGGATCGCACCGGCGACCAGGCCGCCCAAGACGGAGGTGATGACCGTCCGGCGCACGTTCTTGATCTCGCCTGCAAAGTAGCCGGTCCATTCAAAGCCGGTCAGGTTCTGGAAAGCCCACAGCATGGCCAGAAAGGTCATGCCCAGATTCAATCCCGATGTAGTGGCGAATCCGTTGCTTTTGGCGGTGCTGATGATGTCCGCCGGATTGATATTGGTGGCAGCCGTGAAGTTGGCCGCGAAGGCGCTGTTGGATGTTACGATCAGCCCGAGATACCACAGGCCCATTCCAATCCATACAATCCAAAACAGCACCATCATAAAACGCGCCGCGAACTTCGTGCCGCGCAGCATGATGAGGGTGAAGATCAAGGTCAGGAGAGTCGCGACAATGAATTGATTGGTCTGGACTGCGAACCAGGCGCTGACGCTATCGGGCAACCCCATGACATAGGCCGCAGCCGGAACGAACAGGGTCATCATCGCTGTGAAGTTAAAGGCCACCCAGTTCACGAAGACGAAGGTCAGGGTGACATTCACTACGAAGCCCAAAAACGGGTGTAAGGCCCGGCTGACCCAGACGTAGTCTCCGCCTGAGCGGGGCATTGCCAGCGTGAAATAGATATACACACCCGCAAAGCCCATGAGCAAAATGCCTCCCAATACGAAGGCCAGAGCGACGTTCGCTCCGGGGAAGGCGGCAGCCCCAAAGTTCAACGCCTGTGATATGCCAACCGGGATCAAAATGGCCGCAAACACGAGATTGAACGCATCGAAGGGAGTCAGTTCACGAACCAGACCCGTTGCATTTCGAACAAACATACTGCCTTTTCCTGATGGTGTAGAAGTTTTTGTTGCCATAGTATTCTCCTTATCAGCAATTGGTTTCAACATATCGATAACAAATACTCGAACAGCTTTATTTCTGTTTGACAAATAGATTATTCTTCAAGGCACCTCCTTCTTTGGCGGCCATAAACATCGAAACTTTCATTCCATGAAAGAGCCACCGTTGATGTTGATGGCTTCACCTGTAATGAAATCGGATGCTGATGAGGCCAGGAAGACGACCGAACCAGCCACGTCCTCCGGCGTTTCCAGCCGGCGAAGCGGTGTGTCGTTGATATATAGCTGACGCACTTCGTCAGCCGTGATCCCGCGCAGGCTGGCCTCCCAATCCGCCTCGCGTTCCTGCATGTTGGTACGCACATAACCGGGACAAACCGCGTTCACGGTGATGGCGCTGGCAGCCAGCTCTCCGGCCAGAGCCTGTGTAAGACCCACCACGGCAAACTTGGAAGCTACGTAATGCACCAAGAACGGCGCGTTGCCGCGTTTGCCGGCCATGCTGGCCGTATTGATGATCTTGCCGCGCAGGCCCCCGTGAACAAGCGGAGTCTGCGTCATCATCTGCCGGGCAATAACCTGTGAGCACAGGAATGCGCCCTTGGCATTGATGTCCATGTTGAAATTCCAATCGTCCTCGGTGAGATCGACAAATCGTTTCATGGAACTGACGCCCGCGTTGTTGCACCAGACGTCGATCCTGCCCCATTGGGCCACGATCTTTGAAACAACCTGCTCGATCTGCGCGCGCTCCGTCACGTCCAATTTAAATGCGACGGCATCCTGTCCCAGAGACTTGATTTCGTCCGCCACGCGTTCGGCCCAATTCTGATTAAGGTCAGTCACAGCCACGCGCGCACCCGCGGCGGCCATAGCCGTGCAAATCGCCCTGCCAATGCCGGTCCCCCCACCGGTGACCGCGACAATTTTATTGTCTAATTGCATAATCCATTCTCCTCATCCTGTTTTATTGGGTGTCCGCTTACACCTGAACCCAAGAATTAATCCTGACCAATTTTGGGTAGGTGCCTTTCAAGTTTTCGTAAACTTCACGGTAGATTTTGAACAAGGCTTGATAGCGTTCATGATTTTGCATGTTCGGCTGGGTGACCGTGCTCACCTCGATGAATTTCTCGATCTCACTCCATTCCTTGAATGCTCCCACACCTTTCCCAGCGACAAAGGCAGCCCCCAACGATGAACCTGGATGATGTGCGATTTGCTCAAGTGGCAGTCCCAAAACATCGGCCGTAATCTGCCTCCAAAGCAGGGAATGCGCGCCTCCATTGGTAAGACGAACTCGGTTTGGAATGTGCTTGTGTTCAGCCAGAACTTCAAGATGATGTTTAAAGCCAAATGCAATTCCCTCCAGGATCGCCCGGTAAATATGGGCGCGCGTATGGGTGAGCGTCAAACCAACTAGAGTCCCGCGCGCCAATGGATCATTCAAAGGTGTTTTCTCCCCAAGAAAATATGGCAACAACACTAGGCCGTCCGAACCAGCGGGAAGAGGCGCAGCCTGATCGTCTAATTCGGCATAATCCAGTGTTGACGCAAACTGATCACGGAACCAACGGATCAGACTGCCGCTGGATGCCATGCAGCCATTGATCAAGAATTTTCCGGGAATTACGTGATAGTCCAGGAAGAGACGCGGGTCGGTCTCTGCCTGATCGAGCGAAAAGAGGATGTCGCCCGCGCCTCCCAACTTGACCAGCAAGTCGCCGTCCTGACGCAACCCCGCCGAGAAAGCGGAGGCGATATGATCCGCGCTGCCGGCAACTACCGGGATTCCGCTTGGCAGACCGGTTTGGCGGGCCGCTTGATCGCTCAACTTGCCTGCGATTTCCGCAGGCCAATGGACCTTTCCCAGCCAGGAACGGTTGATGGATGCCAATTTGAGAAGAGCATCGTCCCAATCCTCCCGCTGCAGATCGAATAGCCCACTCTCCAACGCCCAGTTTCGTTCAATCGAGAACTCGCCAGTGAGTCGATAAACCATGTAATCATAGGAGCCCATCAAGTGGGCGGCCTGGCGAACGACACCCGGCTCATGCCGACGCAGCCAGAGCAGCTTCGGGCCAATGCTTTGCTGGGTGATCGCGCTTCCGGTGCGCGCCAGGATTTCCGATTCATCCGTCTGCCGTTGTTGTTCAGCAATCTCATCCACTGCCCTGGCATCATTTTGCTGGATGGATGGACGCAAGAGCTTGCCCTCCGAATCCAACAGGATCAAGGTTGGCACCATTCCGCTTGCGCCAATTGCCGAGATATCAACGGGACGTATGCGCGCTTTTGATATAACATCAGGAATCAGCCTGCACACATTTTGCCACCACTGTTCAGGATCCTCCTCCGCCCAGGTGGCCTGCATTGAACTTAAGGTTGAGGGCATGGACGCATCAGCCAGGATGTTGTCCATCGAATCGATCAGGACGACTTTGGTCGAGGTGGTGCCGATATCGATTCCCAAAAGAAAGGAACGCATCTTATTTCCGCACCTCTTTGACTACTGTCACAAAAGCTTTGACGCGCCCTTCATCGACCGGGTTCCAGGTGTAGCCATCAGCTTTCAGGCTGGAACCTACGATGACGCCATCGGCAATTTTGAGGAACTCCTTGATATTCTCTGCCTTGGCCCCGGTGTTCAACAAAACTGGCACATCTTTTCCTACTGCTTCCTTTGCTTCGCGCAGCCAGGCAATATCCGGCTCGGAACCCGCCATGGATCCGGACACCAGGATGGCATCTGCCAGAGACGAAACCACCGCGCTGAGGGCGCGCTGCCCGACACTGCGCGTCCCAAGCGCAGAAGCAAACTCCGGGGTAACGTTGTAAAAAACCTTTACCTGATCGGCGTCAATGTTATGGCGGTAACGCAGCATGGCGGCGGCATCCGGCTGCCAGAGTCCCATATCACTTTCGTATACACCAGTGAAAACTTCACGGACAAAACTGGCCCCGGTTGCTTTCGCAATTGCCAGGGGCGCCTTGGGATCCCACAGGAAGTCGACGCCAAACGGGCGATCCCGGGGAGCAATCTCGCTGATGACCCGCGCCATGACTGCAATAGCTTCAAAATCTGCCTTCAACGCATAAGGCCTGTCTCCCTCATTACAAAATAACAGACCATCCACGCCATTGCGGACCAGCTTCGCAACATCACTTTTCATCTGACGGATGATTCCATCCATTCCCAGGTTTGGGTCATAAAGGGGCGTTCCAGGCAGGGGTGGAAAATGCGCCATGGCGATGATTGGTTTCTGAACTTGAAATAATTGGTCAAGCATTGTTTTTGTCATATGTTATTTATCCTGCTGAGAATCTTTTGGCGGATCGCCTTCTTCCCCGGCGAAATGAATGAATATTCCTAAACGGTTGAAAGTTTCCAACAACTCGCCCGTAGGAGGGCGGTCGGTTACGATCTGATGGACTACGTCGAGAGGTGCAACCCGTGCGAAAGCAACCCGATCGAATTTGCTTGCATCGGCCACTAAAATCACTTCCTTCGCGCTGCCGATCATCGCCTGTTTTACCAGGGCATCATCCCAGTTGTATTCAGTCAAGCCGGACTGTGCATCGATCGCGCCGACTCCCAGGAAAAGGCGGTCAACATAAAGATTTTGGTATGCATATTCGGCTAGATCCCCGATCAGGGAAGCCTCCCCCAACCTGACCATCCCACCGGATAGGATCAGGCGTATGTCCGGCTGGCTATACAAAAGATTTGCAATATGAAGACTGGATGTAATTACGGTTAGATTGCGACGCCCCACCAGATTTCGAGCGATTTCAAGTGTTGTCGAGCCAATATCCAACGCGATGCTGTCCCCATCGGCGATTAGCGAAGCAGCGACCTTCCCGATTTGCCTCTTTGCGTCTTGATTTTCATTCTCTCTCAGGATGAGAGGTGGCTCGTAGCTCCTGCCACGGGCACTGACTGCCCCGCCATGTATTCGCCGAACCCCCCCTTCCTTCTCAAGATCGGCCAGATCGCGCCGGATTGTCATTTCTGATACGCCCAAACGCGTGGCAAGATCTACTACTCCAACAGAGCCTCGATCCTCTAACTCTTTGAGAATAATTGTGCGCCGATTATCAGAAGACATGTTCGATTGTGTTGTTATTATACGCAGAAATTGTTCGTATGTCAATAATCAAACAAATTGCGGATCTTAAATTTTCAGAAGACCAGGGCTGGTGTAAATTGTATATGCAGGGTATCCGGAGCAAACTACTGACTTAATCCGCCTTCGGATATATTTGAAATTACGGAGCTGTCTGAAAAGGGATAGGCGGCCCCTGCTCAAAAGGGGTTAAAGTTTAATACAATAGGGGCATGCACCACGGACAAATCAGCTTCAAGCCGTACACAATGGAGCAGCGGAGCCTGTGCTGCCGCCGAGTCTAGAAGAATTGATACCCGAACAGCATTTGGTGCGGGTGGTCAACCGAGTAGTGGACGAACTGGACATCGAGCCGCTGCTGACAAAATATATAAGGAGGCGTGACCAGCAGTTATCATCCGAGGATGATATTGAAAGTGATTGTCGTCAC
>JAJYOH010000369.1 GCA_021796315.1 Chloroflexota bacterium | reverse complement strand
ACATGCGGGAGGGGTGAGGTCAATAAGAGGAGTGTAAGAATAAGTGAGACGACCCGCTGGGTCGTCTCTACAGTTCACAAATTCTGATTACGGAACAATCGGCCGCCAGGCGGGATCAAAATCCACGCCGGGGTCTTTTGTAAAACGTGTCAGTTGCGCTCCAGAATGAGTTGCAAAGAAGATATCTCTATTATTTCCGTTGTCACTGAAACCTTCAAAAGCCAGCCAGAGACCATCTGGAGAGTAGTGCAAATTCTCGATCGGCCCTGATCCAAGCTTCAGCCTTGTGCTTTGATTCGTGTTGCGATCTTCATATACGATACTTAGCACCCACGGCTGAACGGGGCCGTTGGCATTGCGCTCGTTGAAAAGGATCATCTTTCCATCCAGCGACCAGACCGGCAAATAATCCCAGAAATCCTGACCGCTACGCACGATCTGTTGTTGGCCCTCGCCGGCATCCGTCATGGTCCAAATCTGATAAGCGCCGACACGTTTTTCCGCAAACGCGATCTGATTGCTGAACGGCGACCAGGATGGCTGGCGGGTATCTACATTGATCAGCGTATTCGTCAGCCGCTTGACCGATTGATCGGTCAGGTTGTAGACATAGATTTGCATGTGCCCATCGCGCAGGGAAGTAAAGGCAATGCGGCTGCCATCGGGCGCCCAGGCAGGTTCGAAGTCTCCGCCGGGGACGGTAGGTATGGGTGTGAGACCACTTCCATCGGCATTGATAATGTAAAGCGCTGTATCTTTGGGAGGATTCTCAGAGAGATCCAAACGATGGCCGCACGGCGAGACAAAGACGAGCTGCGTACCATCCGGCGACCAGGAAGGAGCACAGGCGCCTTCAGGAATATTCGTAATCGGCTGGACGTGCTCACCAGCAATATCGCTCAAGATAATTTGCGGCGCTCCACCTGCCCGGTCTGAAGCAAATGCAATTTGTCCCATTCCTCCGCCTATGGGCGTGGGTAAAAGTGTAGGTGTCTCGGTTGGAGTCTTACCAGGGATTAAAGTCCCCGTTGCAACTCCAGTTGCAATCTTGGTTGGAGTCAATGTAAAGGTTGGAGAAGGCGGGACAGGTGAAACCGTTTTGGTCGGCATAATATCCGCCACGGTGGGAAGTGGCATATTTGTCGGCAGAGGAGTCGCAGTTGATGTCGGATTAATAATGTACGGCAATGCGTTACGCAAACTGGCAGGTAAAACATCCGGGAAGAAAACAGCAACGGATATAAGAGCCGCGATCAATAATAACAGAAGCCAAAACCATGCGCCGTTTCCGCCGCGGCGTTTCCTGGGCGGAACAAACGGTTTATCTTTATCAATCGGCGGAGGCGGAAGTGGCACGCCCGGCTCGTCAGACTTGGGTTCGTTCTTTTTATCTTTCCTGCCTTCAGGCGGACCATCCGGCACGTCAGGCGGCGGTGTGACCGTGAACTCCCCGGTCAGGTGCTGGGTCTTGGATTTTGAATTGAGCAGCGCTTTCTTGAAATCATCCGGGGATTGAAAACGATCGGCAGGGTCGATCGCCATAGCCTTTTCGATTGCAGCGGCCAAACGGCGGGAAATTTTTGTGTTGCGCTTGCGAAGCGAAGTCAGTTGGGCATTATCCATGGCGCGCGCCAAACCGTCTTCGGGGATCATGCCGCACAGCGCGGCATATAATGTAGCGCCCAATGAATAAATATCAGTGCGTGGATCAGTACGGGCCGTGCCATATTGTTCAGGGGGGGAATAACCAGGCGTCATGGCACGTGCGCCAGTGGTCGTGGCCTGACTACCCTGCACCACTTTTGCCAAACCAAAGTCCACGAGGAAGATGTGGCCATCGGGGGTGATCTTGACATTACCCGGCTTGATATCGCGATGCAGGATCGGCGGCTTGCGTGTGTGTAAATAGGTCAGCGCGTCACAGATGGCGGCGCCAACCATGATCGCATCGTCTTCGGTGATCGTGCCCATGCGCTCCATGCGCTGACGAAGATCCTCGCCCTCGATAAAATCCATCACCAGATATTGACCGGAATCGCCGACCACAAAATGATCGGAAACACGCGGCATGTTCGGGTGGCGCAAATTCGCCAGGATCACTGCTTCCAAGCGGAACTGGCGCGAGTATTCATCTGTTGTAAAAAGGTTTTCCTTGAGGGCCACATCCACGCCGAGATTCTCATCCACGGCGCGATAAACCGATCCCATGCCGCCCTGGCCCAGTATCTCAACAATGCGATAACGTTTATGTAAAAGTGTTCCGCGTTCGAGAGTCATCCGAATTCCATCACAAGTTTTTTACTTAGCGGTGGTCATTATATCAGATTGACACTAGGGGCTGGATTTGATGATTTTGAAATGAAAAAACATCCAAGGTGCCCCTCCTGAGACCCAAAAGCCAACCAATGCGTAACGAAGATAACGGAGAATATAAGCCGGCAGGGAATCGCCGGATGGAAAAACCAGTTTCAATCCCAGATACAAAATGAGCACACCCATCAACCCAATGACAAGAGCCAAAATTCGCTTCCCCGCCGGACCCGAAACCTGATACCCGCCTCGACGGTTTATCCACGCCAAGCCCACAAATAAGCCGAAGAGCGTACCAGCCGAGGTGAGAGTCGCATCCATCGAAACGGGAGCCGGCAACGACGCCCCGGCCCGCAGCGCATTTGTCATCCATTCCTGCGGAAAAACGTAATCGCGAAGTCCATAAAACGCGAGTCCGCCAAATAAAATAATAACGAGCGAAGCAGCCAAAGCTAAAAATATTTGTTGGATAAATGACTTTTGTTCAGCCCAGGCCGCGACACGATCCCACAATGCGATGAAGGCCCACAAGGTTAGCGCGCCAAGAAACCAGCCAATCAAAACATCATGCGGAAAATGAACGGCCAAAAACATGCGCGAAAAGCCGATAAAAAAGATGATTGCGATCGCAACGATCCATGCCCAGGCCTTGCCGAAACGATGCGCGAACATGCCCCATACAACTGCCGCACTCTGCGAATGTCCCGAGGGCACGCCGAAGGAAGACTCTGCCGAGAGCGCTTTGATCTGTGTACTCAGCCAATATGGACGCGGCCCGCGCATGAACATCTTGATAATATCGTTGAAGCCGCTGGTAAAAAGCAGCGCCACGCCAATGCGAATGCCAAGCTCAGAATCAACGCACCAGTATACGACCGGCAAAGCAAACATGAAAAAATATTCGGTTCCGAGGAAGGTAAAAAAGCGCATGGGCGCTTCAAGCCAGGAAAAGTTTTGAATAAAAAGAATGAATTGAATGCCGCTATCAAACAGGAAATTCATGGCGCCTCCTTAAATTTACGATTGACGAGCAAGGTTCAATTATTGTACACTCAGACCATGCAAAAAACATCCTTGCGTGCCTGGGATTGGTTATCGGCTGCCCTGCTCTTCTTTATGATTCAAGTGGCCGCGGCGCGCCTTGTCACCACTGACTGGACTGCGTATCTTTATTTTGCCGAGATATTGGCCGCCTTCGGAACCGCGCTCGGATTGGCGCTCGGCATCAGCCGGTTTCAACGACGCGCCGTTATCTGGCTGGCCATCGGCTATACACTCGTCATGCTTCCGTGGCAATTGATCAAAGTGATGGATCAGGAATTGTCCATCCTGGATCAACTGACCAGTGTGAACAAGATCCTGTTTGTCTCGTTCGTTCAATTCATCCAGCGCCAGCCGGTCAAGGATTCACTCTTTTTCGTTGCATTAGTTAGCCTGGGATTCTGGCTGCTCGGCCTGAGCGCGGGTTACTGGCTGACACGGCACAATAATTTGCCGGCCGCCATCCTCCCGGCCGGGATCACAACACTGCTCATCCAGGTTTATGACGATTATCAGACGTACAGTTCGTGGTGGCTGGCAGTCTACATCCTGCTGGCGCTGTTGTTGTTAGGCCGCGACTATTACCGGCGCAATCGGACCGAATGGGCGCGCCGCCGCGTCCTCGTCAACGAAGATGCCTGGCCGAATATTTTCAGCGGTTTGTTTGCCACCGTTGCCGGCCTCGTCTTCATCGCCTGGATGATACCGACCTCGCTCTCGAGTTGGCAATCTGCATCAGTTAGATGGAACCAACTCACCAAGCCGCTGCGCGAGCGCTTATCGAACGCGGTCAGTTCCCTCGATTCACCCTACGCAAATGGCGGGACAAATTTTTATGGCGACGCGCTGGCGCTTGGACGCGAGGCAGCGCTCGGTGATTCGCCGGTCTTTACGGTAAAAGTTCTATCCTCGCCGGAATTCTCAACCCGCTATTACTGGCGCGGACGCGTTTACAATGTTTACAGCAACGGACAATGGATCAGTTCCCCCGCCTCAACCCTGGACTTTGAGCCAAGCAGCGGCGACTTGAAAATTCCCAACACTGACAATCGCGGTCTGGCGTTCCTGCAATTCACGCTCCAACTTCCGAGCCAAAGTCTGTTGTACGCGCCCTCGCAACCGGTGTGGGTGGATAAACCCGGCACAGTCACGGCAACGCGCATCGACACACAAGTTGACGATATCATGGCATGGAACGCGAATCCGGCGATTGAAACGGGAACCAGCTACCAGGTGCGCGCAGAGATCGGTAATCCAAATGTCGAGCAGTTGCGCGCCGCCGGAACAGATTATCCGAATTGGATCACAAGCCGCTATCTCGAAATCCCCGACGCCATCAAGCCTGATCTCAAAGGGCTGGCTGACAAACTCGGCGAGGGAAATCCGACGCCGTACGATAAAGCCTCGGCCATCACGAATTATCTGCGCGCGAACATGCAATACACCACCAGCCTGCCGCCAGCGCCTGAAGGCCGCGATCCGATCCTGTGGTTCTTGTTCGATTATAAAAAAGGCTTTTGCAATTATTACGCCTCTGCCGAAGTGTTGCTGCTGCGTTCAGCAGGAATCCCGGCCCGTCTCGCGGTGGGCTTCGCACAGGGTCAGCATCAAAATGATACCTACATCGTCCGCCGACGCGACTCACATGCCTGGCCTGAAGTGTATTTCCCCGGCGTCGGCTGGGTGGAATTCGAGCCAACCGTCAGCCAGGATGCATTGACGCGTCCCAATGCCTCAGCTCAAAACGGACCCGACACCGCAGGCGCCCAACCGCCGCGCAAGCCGCTGAGTGAAGGCGACTTAACGCCAGCGCCAGGTACGACCACGCCTGCGCAACCCAAGCCGACTCCGTTTGCCCGCACTCTAATCGGGATCAGTTTGATATTTTTCATTCCACTCCTGGCTTTGGCGCTCATCATGTTTGTCATACACCGCTATCGCTTGATTGGCAGACTGACGTTATACTTATCGAAATCCTGGCAACAAAGTGGTTGGACAACGCCCATATGGATGGAAAACTGGCGGCGTTGGATTCGACTGATGCCGGTTGAACGTTCCTTTGCGACAATCAATTTGAGTCTGAGCTGGCTGGGCAAACCGCAACCAATGGACGTCACACCCAATGAACGAGCCGCTTTATTGAGCAAGTTGCTGCCATCGGCTGAAACGCATATCGAAGCGTTGAAGTTCGAACACGAGTCCGCGCTCTTTACGCCGCGCCCCGCCGATTTGTCCCGCGCTCGACGCGCAAGTTTCTTCATTCTGTTGCATACCGTCCGCGCCCTTATCCAGCGCATCGTAAATGTTTTCACCGGCGAAGATTACACAAGGTAAGCCATGAGCTCCGACAAAACCAAGCCAACAACCATCCACGATCAAATCCTGACGCTCGGCCTGCAGGCCGGGGCTTTGCGCGACGCTTTGCAGAATAAGAAGGCGCACGACCTGCCGCCCAAGATTGTCGAAGACCTGACCGGCCTGACAGATAAGCTCCACAAGGTTAGCCATCAAATTAAGTCTTTCGAAGACGAGCATGGCAATCTGCTGGCGCTTGCCAATATCGGACAGGTGGTCAACTCATCTTTGGAGCATGATGAAGTCTTGCGCATCGTGATGGATAACATTGTGCGTCTGACGCGCGCTGAACGCGGTTTCCTGATGCTGCGAAATGAAAAAGGTGAAATGGTGACGCAAGTGGCGCGCAACTGGGAACAGGAATCCATCAAGTCCAGCGAAGCTGCCACCAGCCGCACCATCGTGCAACGCGTCATCGAAAGCGGCGAACCGATCACCTCAACCAACGCGCAGGATGATCAACGTTTCAGCAAACAAGAGAGCATCATGATGCTCAATCTGCGCTCGATCCTGTGTGTGCCGCTCAAGGTCAAGAATGATCTGATCGGCGTGATCTACGCCGATAATCGCATGCGCACCGGTAT
>JAJYOH010000368.1 GCA_021796315.1 Chloroflexota bacterium | reverse complement strand
CCAGATCGTAACGAGCTAGTAAAGGAGATTGACAGTCGGGGCAAAAAGTGTGCACCTTATCCGGCGTGAATTTCCTTCCACAGCCGGAACATTCTAATTCGGACAAGTATGAAGTTGTCTTGGAGACGATAGAATCATGCATGGTTGGCTGAGATCGCATTCTAAATCCTTTAAATTGTCCATATAATCATAATACTACCGGTAAACTATTGTGATGACTCTACATAAGCCTCGACCCTTGCCCAGAGTTCGCGAATGTTGATTGGCTTGGACATGTACACATCGCATCCAGCTTCAAGCGCCTTTTCAGCATCACCCTTTAAGGCATTGGCCGTAACGGCAATGATTGGAATATACACCAATTTATGGTTTTCGCTGGCTCGCAGACGCCGGGCTACTTCATAGCCGTCGATGTCTGGCAAGTTGATGTCCAGCAAAATGAGATCCACATTTTGATCATTCGCGATACGAAGTCCATCCATTCCATTTTTGGCCTCAAGCACATTATAGCCCCGCGATTGTAGCACCCGTTTGACGAGCATCATATTATCTGGATTGTCTTCGATATACAAGATGTTTTTTTTCATATGATCACTTCCCTTGTTCTCCAACTTTGTCTTCGATCACTTGGATTACCTGATCAACAAATTTTTTGGGTTGTAGCGAACCCTTTTGGTACACTGCTTCGATATGACCATTCAACCGTTTTCGCTCCTCGCTGGTGATGTCCTTGGCACTGATGACCACAATAGGGATATCCCGTGTGCGGGGATCGAGTCGCAGTTCCTCCACAAGGCCAAAACCATCTATGCCTGGCAGCATCAAATCGGTGACAATCAATTCAGGCAATTTTTGTCTGGCCAATGCCATCCCCTCCCATCCATCTTCTGCAACGAACAGCCGATACGATTTCCGGCTTTCCAGAAGACGGCGAATAAGCAGAGCATCGTCTTCATTATCATCAATCACCAATATAGTAGTTGTTTTTTCATCTAGGTTTTCGAGGGCAGCTTGCAAACCTTCGCGAGGGGCAGGAGCCTGACTCTCACTCAAATGAACGTCTACTGCATACTGTTCACCGATAATATGTTTCTCGACCGGGAACGTATGACCTGTACAATTCACGATAACAGTTTCATCTTTTGTAATATGACCATTGTGCAGAAGTTTTTCGAGGCCCGCAAATGCTACCGCAGCAGCGGGTTCCACGGCCATTCCCTCTGTTTTGGCCAAGGTTCGCATGGCAGAAAAAGCTTCGGAGTCTGACACGGCCTCCATGACACCACCGTGGAGTTTAATAAGATTCCACAGATATGTGTAACTCTTGCCCGGATCACCAGTGGAAAGGATAGTGATGCGAGTATCGGGTATGACAGGCTCGGCCACTTCGTAACCAGACTTAAAGGCTTTGACCATCGGAGCGCATCCCTCAGCTTGGATCACTCCCAATTTGGGGATTCGGCCAATCAACCCCATGTTATACATTTCTTTAAAGCCTTGATACACACCCAAGGGGCCCATGCCGCCGCTTACCGATTGAATGTACCAATCAGGTGCCCGCCAGCCAAGTTGCTCTACAATTTCGTATGCGATGGTCTTCATTGCCTCGCGCGCAGGTATGGAGCTTGCCCCGCGGTCAAGCAAAAGACGGCGACGCTGGGCAAATTGGGCTGCGATCTGTTTGGTCTGATCATAATTGCCACTCACGCGGATCACCTCAGCCCCGAAGAGAGCAGCCTCTCGTAACTTTTCCTGAGGTACCAGGCTGGTCATGAAAACCCATAGCTTGATCCCCGCCCGTGCACAGGCTGCTGCATAAGCAACAGCTGCGTTACCAGTGGATGCAATGACTGCTTCACGTACATCCCCTTCAACCATGGCAGCTACCGCCACCGCGGCCTGCCGATCCTTGAAGGAACTGGTCGGGCCATAACGTTCATCTTTAAAATAAACATTGGAATGACCAAGTGCCGGGGCATAACGTTGCGAAAGCCATAGTGGTGTCCCGCCAGCAGGATAAAGATCAAGGGTGGAAGGATGGTCCAGCGGAAGAATATCCTGGTATCGCCACATATTCAATGGACGTTCTGGCAGGCCGCGAAGGATTTCACGCTTGAAGGCCTCGTAGTCATAACAGGTTTCCATCCACTGTGAACCGCATCGTTCGCACACAGCCGGTGTGAAAGGCTCATAGGGCTGTCGATTTCCACACAGATTGCATTCCACGTACTTTGGTCTTGACATAACTACTTCTCCAATTTCTCGACTGGCTCTGCAATAACGGCTTCGATTGGCAATTCCACAAAGAATGTGGAACCTTTACCCACCTCACCGGTGCTTTCAGCCCAAAGGCGGCCTCCGTGCATTTCAACTAGGCGGCGGCTGATTGGCAAACCCAGACCGGTGCCGCCTGCCTTGCGCGTGGAGGAGGTATCCACCTGCGTGAATTCCTGGAATATGGCTTCCAGTTTTTCAGGAGGAATGCCAATGCCCGTATCTTGTACAGTGATCAAAACCTTTTGGTCTTGTTTTGTGACGTGCAGGGAAATCTTTCCCTTTTCAGTAAACTTGATGGCATTGTTGACGATGTTAATCATCACTTGACGTATGCGGGTTCTATCAGCCGTGATTTCAACTTCAGTATCAGAGTCTTTCTCAATGAAAAGCGCCAGGTTCTTTTCACTTGCCAGTGTAGATGTAATGCTATTTACTTCTTCAAGAATTTCATGCACTCGGAATCTTTCCGGGTTCAAATTCATGCGTCCGGCTTCGATTTTGGCCATATCAAGCACATCGTTGATTAGATGCAACAGGTGTTGACCGTTCTTCTGAATCAAACCCAGATCGCTGCGCATATTTTCAGTCAACGGACCGTCGAGTTCCTCGAGGATAACATCTGAGAAACCGAGAATGGAATTCAATGGCGTACGCAATTCATGCGACATATTGGCAAGGAAGGAGGATTTGAGGCGGTCCAGTTCGCGGAGTTGAGCAACCGTCGCAGTTTGTTCCATATATAGACGGGCGTTCTGAAGTGCAACGCCCACTTGTGCTGTCAATGTCGTATAAATGTTGGCATCATCTTCAGTAAAGTAGTTAGCAATCTCCGATTGCACATCGTACACCCCAAGGACCTTGTCGCCAACGATCATGGGGACAGCCATTTCGGAACGCGTGTTTGGGAGCAATGGGTTGGCGAGAAAATCAGGATTAACAGATACATCATTCACAATAACAGGATTTCGCTCCACAGCTGCGCGGGCGACAATTGATTTTTTTGTATCTAGTGAAATTACATGCTGTTCGGCAACCATTTGTTTGCCGATTTCCCCTGCACCTGCAGCGAGGATCAATGTATTCCAGGTTTCATCGGCCAGATAAATATGGGCGTGATAGAGCCGGAAACGTTCCTTGGTGAGGTCTACCACTGATTGCAATAACTCATCCGGGTTGAGCACGGTGGATGCAGTGGTACTTAATTTCGCAACAGCTTGCAGTTCCGATGCGCGCTTCTGAAGCTCTTCTGCAAGTCTGACGGTTTCAAGATGAACGCTCACTCGTTCGGCGATGGCGGCAACGAGTTCAGCAGCTTCTGGCGGAATCGTGTTCCAGCCTGCAATAGCCAATCGTCCGATGGTTTCTCCGCGTACTGTAAGAGGTTGTGTAAAATTCACTTCCTGTGTGACGGGCAGTTCCTCGGTGGATGTGACTTGATTGGAATCATATACGAAGCCAAGTGAAGAGAGATCTTTATTAGTGGCATATGTTTCCCAGCTTTCGCGAGTAAGACGGCGGGTGGCTTCTTCCGCTTCGGCACGGGCGCGGGATGCAGCAGCCAGCAGGCGGATGTTTTCTACCTGTTGCGCAACCTCTTTTGCGATGATAGAAACCATTGTCTTATCCTGTTCATTCAAAGGGCGAGTAGGATCGGGTTTTACATACAAAGTGCCAACATGTTCGTCTGCCACGTTGACTGATTCCTGAAAACCATCATTACTGATATCCGTCTTCAAAAAGGGAACGACAGCAGCCTGGTCATAGAGATAGCCGACTCGTTCGCTATGGTGAATGGCATCGAGAAAAGAATCCCAGCTTTCATGCATGAAACGGCGAGTAGCGGCTTCGGCTTCAGCACGGGCGCGTTCTGTTGCCTCTAGCAGACGCAGGTTTTGTATTTGAAGGGATACCTGTTGGGCCACGGCATTAACCAGACTGGCCTCTTCTTGACTCAATGATTGTTCAGGCGATAAGTTGACCAGCATTTCGCCAATGGTTTTTCCGCTGGCTTTCAATGGGGCAGTGACAGAGGGGATGCTCACCGGCTCGGCTAGATGCAGCTTCGGGATTGATTCGACGCTGTCGCCGTTGTAGGCGAATCCGATCCGATCATTCTCGTAAAGGATTGGCGTGGACGGATGGTGGCCATTATTATTCTCATTCTTTGCTTCTGCTACCATCGAAATTGGTATGTTTTCCTGCTTCGCGGCGTTTTTTTCGCTTTCGGCGAATTGCATCTCCAATTCAGATAGACGCGCCCGAAGTGCATCCAGCTTATGGAGGACTTCCTTCGTTGCGCTTGCGGGATCTGCGGCGAGACGCTCGACATCCGCAAACAATGCCTCGAGGCGATCATGATACCGGCTGTTGGACATGAGTCACCGCCTCCTCAACGATCCAGTAGGGAAAACTGATACGTGAACATCCATTAATTTCCGTGGTCTTTCATACCCAGTTGAGCGATGGTCAGCGGGGCGCCAAGGGCATGACCGAGCTCTCGTGCCGCGATCTGAAGCACAGCCTCTACTGTCGTCGCGCTCTGGATCTTCTGGCTGATGGTGTTCAACATGGCTTCGCGTTCAGCCTGACGTTGTGCATGTTCGAACTGTCGGCGGTTTTCCAATACAGTGCCAATCTGCGGAGCCAACGCCGAGAACAAGCGGGTTTCTGCAGGACTGAAGTTGTGTGGTTCCTCAGCTTCCAAGATCAACGCTCCAATTTGGCGCGTGCCGATGTAGAGGGGGAGAACTGCGACCGCACGAAGGTTCAAACGCTTCACCAACTCCATAGTTGTTGCATCAACGCGTTTATCAATGAATGCATCGTCAAAGAAAACAGGTGTTGGACTGATGAACATTGGCATGACGCGGATTACATCCAGCGGATAATGTGTACCGACAGGCGTCACTTGATGACCTGTGTTATCCCACCAGTTTGCAACTACATCCAGCGAGTCAATGTTATGGTCTGAATCGTAGTTGAAAGTGACCAGAAGCGCCCTATTGATTTTAGGAATATCCAAGGTGGTTACTGCTGCGGCAGTCAGTCCTTGTAAATCCGTGGCTTGCGTCAGGTTACGACTGGCTTCAAACAATTTATTCGATTGCGCAAGGGCAAGTTGTGTCTCGTTTTGCTGACGCAAGCTTTCGATGTGAATACTAAGCCGCTCCGCGACTGCATTGGCGAGCTCATTTGCCTCCGCATCCGTTTCATCAACGCCAAGGATAGCCAATTTTCCTATGGCCTCATCGCGCACTTTCAACGGTAATGTCACAGTTGGCTGTTCCGATAAAACTTCAGCCTGCTGTGCATAAGGTTTGACTTCTTTAAGATCGTACAGGAAGCCCAATTCTTCGTTCGATTTCGACTCGGCGTAATTTTGCCAGCCTTCGCGAGTCAGATGGCGGGCGGCTTCTTCAGCCTCGCGGCGATAGCGTTCGGCATCTTCGAGCAGTCTCAGGCTTTCGATCTGTTGTGCCACTTGACGTGCAACAATATTTACAAGCTCCTGATTCTGAACACTCAGGTTTTCGGAATCCATTTCAACAACCATAGTTCCAACCTGCTCTCCGATGACTGAAATGGGCACTGTGATCACATTGCCATTCAAAGGCTGTCCGGTGTTCTCTAGATCCGCAAGTGGGATAATTTTGTTCGCTTCGAAGGCGAAGCCGGTTTGCTCCGGCAGATGAATGGCATCGAGGTGTTCATCCCAATTGGAACGGACCAAGCGGCGGGCCTGCGCTTCCACTTCTTCGCGGGCTTGTTCAGTTTCAGCGAGCAGTGCTGCATTTTGGATGGCAATAGCTAACTGTCCAGCCAGCGCTTCGAATCCAGATAGTGAATCTTGGTTCAATGCACCGGCTTGTTTACTTTGCATATCCAACACCCCCACAACCTTCTCGCCAACGATCAACGGCACAGCCATTTCGGACCGGGTATCGGGCAGGAGGGGGTTGGGAAGGAAGGATGCACTGGCTGTTGTATCGGAGATCACCACGGAGCGTTTTTCCACCGCGTG
>JAJYOH010000367.1 GCA_021796315.1 Chloroflexota bacterium | reverse complement strand
ACATAATCCTGGATCAAGACCACTCGCAAACACCTTCTTGGTGAATTAAAAATGCTGGAAGATGCTTTTAAGATCGCTGGCGAGTAACTCCCCCTTTTCAAGCAGGTAAGAAAAATATGCTGTTCTCCATTGTTCTGTTGTTGGTGATTGTTTACTTTTCCTTTCGTATTGCGCCGGTCGAGAAGCAGGAGAGCGCCCATATCCACGGTGCAGGGCAGATTGGTCTGCTGGCGGCGGTAGCCCTCTTCGGCGTGGATTATTTCACATCCTATTTTTATGCCACTGGCGAAATGATGAGCGCCTTGCATCCTTATGGATTGCAAAAATATGCTTTCATTGCTGTGCTTGTCATTGCGTTTGCAAATATCATATTTGGCGGTTTGTATATGTACTCGCTGGGTATCTTCAATGAAGGCGGTGGTTCGTACACAGCCGCGATGCGTTATCTAGCCCCCGGTCTGAGTCTGGTTGTTGCGGTGGTCTTGATCCAGGATTATGTTTTTACCATCGTGGTATCAACCCTTTCGGGCGTTGAACAATTGCTTTCCCTCACCAATTCTTATGCTATTGTTTGGACTGTTCGTTTCGGATTGGGGGCGGCCATGGCGGCGGTCACTTGGTGGCTGACCATTCGCGGGCGCGGCGAATCGTCGCGCGTGGTCTTTACCTTGTTAGGTATTTTTGGTTTTCTATCGATTGTGATGGCAATTGGTTTATTCATTGCAAAAGGCCGTGCGGTTCCACCCGCGCCTTTTACTGAACAAATTAGCACACCCTCTTTTTGGCAAGCCGCGTATCACATGCTGACCGCTTCCATGAAAGGCTTGGTGGCACTCTCCGGCCTGGAAGCCATGTCCAACGGCATTCAATTTGTCATCCACGAAGATTTTGCCCTGGTGAAGTGGGGCAAGAAACACATGAAGAAACTCAACGGCTTGTGGAATTTCTATAGCGGGAAGTCTGGCATTGGCCGCATGGTGCAAACATCCTTCTTATTTTATGGCGGTTTTACTACTGCTTTTCTGGCCTATTTTGCTTTTCATTTCAACGTATTTGACGGTACGCTGGGTCGTTCGCTGGTAGCCAATCTGGCATTTATCGGGTTTAGAGAAATCCCCGGAGGCATCATTCTTTATTGGGCGTACCAGATATTGGCTGTAGCTTTGTTGGCCGCGGCTTCCATGACGGCGTTTCAGGATTTACAGGCAACTGCCTGGCGTGATGTTGCCATCGGAGAAGTTCCAGAGATCGTTGTTTATCGTAATCCGGCTGGGACGTTTACCCGCTCGGTGACTGCTGGATTTATTGTTGCCGTCATAATTCAGCTTTTGGTAAGAGGTAATCTCAGCGCGGCTGTACCTTATTATGGCATCGGTGTCTTTATGCCGATCATGGTGATGGGCTTTGCCATCCGCAAGCATATCCTGGCGACAGCTACAGGCTCGGCACGCTTCTGGGGAAGCTTTGGGGCAGGTTTTGCTGCGATACTCTCTGGTGTCGTGTTCATTGGTCAGATCGTGGGCAAGTGGAACGAAGGCGGTTGGGTGGTTCTGATCTCTTTCAGCGTCTTGGTGTTGGCCGCTAATGCCTTGTTGATTTCCCCCATCGGGTATCGTGACGCAAAAACGATCCATCGCATTGTGCGCGAAAAAGCGCGCGTGCAAGGCTCGATGGCTTCCATTGTGGAATGGCAGTCGCTAAGAATGCAGGAATATCGCCACGACCTGCGAGGCCGCGTTTTAGTTTTCGTGACTCGTTTCTTTGAATTGTTTGGTGTGCGACGTCCGGTGCGTTTTGAACCAGAACCGATCCTGGCTGGAGATTATGATCATGCACTCCATTCTGATCACCCAGAAGCGCCGTCCCTGCTTGATCAATATCTCGATAGCAAACCGAAGGTGCCCACTGTGGGTGGCGCTCCCAAAGAAACCGCCCCGGGCGACGAAGAATAATAGCGAACGGGAGACGGGCCGGCCTCCCGTTTTTATCTATCTATGAGTTCCACACCGATTTACAGCTTGCGTCCGCCCGATGTCTACAAGGCTCTTGAGACATCACCAAACGGCATTGCCTCCGCCGAGGCGGAATCGCGCCGCTCGTTGTACGGGCCCAATCTCCTTTCTGAACAAAAGACGACCCCCATTTGGAAAAGATGGATCGTTCAGTTCGCTCATCCGCAAGCTTTCCTTTTGCTTGGAGTTGGTGCGGCGATGTTTTTGCAGAGGGAGATCGTGCTGGGTTCCGTTATCTGGACTCTGGTTCTGATGAACTCTGCTTTATCGTTTTGGCGGGAATATCGCGCCGAGCAAGCCATCGAAAAACTCAGGCAGGTGCTGCCTTCCTATGCCCGCGCCATTCGCGACGGCGAGGACGTTCACATTCCTTCCAGTGAACTGGTGCCAGGTGATGTGTTAATCCTGGCCGAAGGCGATAATATTTCGGTGGATGCACGCGTGGTGGAGGAATATGGATTGCGCGTCAATAACTCGACCTTGACCGGCGAGGCCGTCCCGGTTCGAAAAACAGCGGACGCGTCTTTGCAATCCACCGTCAGCGAATTGGAACGCTCCAATTTGATCTTTGCCGGGACATCCGTCGCTTCGGGAACCGGCCGTGCTGTGGCCTACGCCACAGGCATGTTGACTCAGTTTGGGCGGATCGCACAATTGGCCCAGGCCGTCAAAGAGGAACCGACAAGATTCCAAATTGAATTGAAGCACCTCGGCAAACTAACAACCTGGACTGCGTTGGGCGTTGGCGCAATCGTCGCGGTAGTCGGCTTTTTCGATTTGGGAATGAAGCCCGGCGAGCTGGCTTTGTTGACATTGGGTATCATTGTTGCTGTCATCCCTGAAGGTTTGCAGGCCACTTTGACTCTCTCGCTGGCGATGGCCGTTCAGCGTTTGGCGCAACGCGATGTGCTCGCCAAAAAACTTTCCATCGTGGAGACGCTTGGAACTGTCTCCGTTATATGCACCGATAAAAGTGGTACGCTCACACAAAACCAGATGACCGTCCGCGAGGTTTGGGTGGCTCGCCAACGGCTGAAAGTTTCCGGCGTCGGGTATGAACCGAAAGGCGGATTCTCGCCTGTCCCGGCAGGAAAATTGTTCGAAAACGATTTGAATCTTCTCTTACATGCCGGCCAGAGATGCAATAACTCCCGCATTAATCCGCCTTCGCCGGAGCACCCGTATTGGACGAGCCTGGGCGATCAAACCGAAGCGGCTTTGAAAGTTGCGGCCTTGAAGGCGGGCGTGACCGATGAATCTTTGAATGCTATTTATCCGCGTGTGCATGAGATCCCGTTCGACGCCCGCCGCAAGCGCATGACAACGATTCACCGCACGGCAGATAAAGAAATTGCCTTTATCAAAGGCGCGCCGCGTGAAATCCTCCAGCTTTGCACTTCTGCTCTTGTGAATGGAGAAGTCGTTTCTCTCGATAATGAATTGAAAGCGGAAATTCTGGCGGCCAATGACGATTACGCGCGCGGCGCTTTGCGCGTCCTGGCTTTTGCGCAGCGCGAGCTTCCGCTTCGTTCCGGACATTATACGGTTGAGAACGTCGAACAGGAGTTGACCTTCCTCGGGCTGATGGCAATGATGGATCCGCCGCGGCCTGAGGTTGAGAAGGCAGTGCGGGTTTGCTGCGAGGCGGGTATTCGGATCGCGATGATTACCGGTGATTATGGCCTGACCGCCGAATCCATTGCGAGGCGCGTGGGAATGATCATCACACCCAATCCCGTTATCCTGACCGGCGCAGAATTGGATGCAATGAACGACGCTGAACTTCAGGCGATTCTCAAAAAGGAAGTTCTTTTCTCACGCATGGCGCCTGAACATAAATTACGTCTCGTTGCGGCCTTTCAAGCACGCGGCGATGTGGTGGCAGTGACCGGTGACGGCGTCAACGATGCGCCTGCACTTCGCAAAGCGGATGTTGGCATTGCCATGGGCATTGTCGGGACGGATGTGGCGAAGGAAGCCGCGGATATTATTTTGACTACTGATAATTTTGGGGCGATTGTTGCCGCCATCGAAGAAGGCCGTGCGGTGTTCGATAATATCCGCAAATTTATTACCTATATTTTCTCGAGCAATGTACCGGAGATTCTGCCCTTTATGGTGACTGCATCTTTTCCCGCCATTCCTCTCGCCTTGACGGTCAGGCAAATCCTGGCTATTGACCTCGGCACTGATCTATTCCCTGCTTTGGCGTTGGGCATGGAAAAACCCGAACCGGATATTATGCGCCATCCGCCGCGTCCGCGTAACCAACCATTGCTGGATCGTGGTCTGCTTGGCCGCGCCTTTGGCTGGCTGGGGCCGATCGAAGCGGCTTTGTGTTATGCCGGTTTCTTGGCTGTGTACTTGTTATCGGGGAATGTCGCTCAATTGCAATTGCCCTGGCTGTCATCACTTATTATTCCGGAGAGTTTAAAATTAGCGCTGGATCCGGAAAAAGTACATATAACCGCAGTCACGGTCTTTCATGCCGGTGTGGTTATGTCGCAAGTCGGGAATGTGTTTGCATGTCGTTCGACGCAGATTCGCAGTACTTATCTGGGTTGGCTGAGTAACAAGAATTTATTGTTTGCGATTGCGCTTGAAATTGGAACCATTGTGGCGCTGATCTATGTTGGGCCCCTGGCGCGCATATTCCAGCATGTGCCGCTTCCGGGATTTTTCTGGATTGGACTTGGTCTGTTTGCACCCGTGCTATACTCGCTGGAATGGATACGTAAGGCAATCGTTCGTCGTTTAAATCGGATAAATGTTAGTCATAGTCAACTGGTTTCGTGAAAGCGGAAGGAGGCATGTCACTATGAAAGTTATCGTTATGGGGTGCGGCCGCGTTGGTTTTCAGGTCAGCTTGATCCTGGCGGAGCAGAATCATGCCGTCACGGTGATTGACCATGATGCAAATGCGATTGCGCGGCTTGGTTCCAATTTCAAGGGCAAAGTCGTACGCGGCCTCGGCTTTGATCGTAATGTTCTGATCGAAGCTGGCGTGGAAAGCGCCGACGCTTTTATAGCGGCCAGTTCATCTGATAACGCCAACATTGTTGCAGCACGCATTGCCCGTAATATTTTTCATGTGCCGCGCGTTGTTGCGCGTTTATATGATCCGCGTCAGGCGGAGATTTATAAACGCCTCGGACTGATGACGATATCAACCACCAATTGGGGTGCGGAACGCATCTGCGAGGTCGTTACTCACACAGACCTGGATGTGGTTTACACATTCGGACAAGGGGAAGCCTCGCTGATAGTGATCGAAGCTTCGCCTCAATTGGCGGGGCGCACTGTCAGTCATATTTCCATTCCCGGCGAGGTAGTTGTGGTTTCCATTACCCGGGAGGATCAGGCGTTTCTGCCGTTGTCCGGATCTGAGATTCAGGAAGGCGATAGAATCCATTTGGCTGTTCTTTCTTCGGCAATGGAACGCGTGGAAGAAATGTTTGGTTTGGAAAGGAGGATGTAGCCATGTACGTTATTGTTGTCGGTGGAGGCAATACCGGTTCGCACCTTGCGTCCCTCCTGCTTGGCAGTGGATATCAAGTTAAAGTCATCGAAGAGCGCACCTCTCTTCTGGATAAACTTAAACAGGAACTTCCTCCTGAAACAATCATGGAAGGTGATGGCAGTTCACCCGTTGTTCTCGAACAGGCGGGCGTGACTCGCGCGAATGTCCTGGCAAGCGTAACCGGTTCTGACGATACCAATTTGGTGGTTACATCGCTGGCGCGCTTTGAATTCAATGTGCCGCGTGTCATTGCCCGCATTAATAACCCGAAGAACGCCTGGCTTTTCACACCTGAAATGGGCGTTGATATCGCTCTTAATCAAGCCGACATCTTGGCGCGGCTTGTGGCGGAGGAGATGTCCCTCGGCGACATGATGACGCTCTATAAAATTCGTCGCGGAAATTACGCGTTCGTCGAAGAAAAGATTCCCGCCGGTGCCAAGGCAATTGGCGTGGCGCTCAAGGACCTTGGATTGGCCGAGCATTGCATCATCGCCGCCATTATCCGTGATGGCAAAATGACATTGCCGCGCGGCGATAGTACTTTCCAGGAAGGCGATGAGATTCTGGCAGTTGCCAGTGCCGACGGCGCGCAAAAACTTTCTGAGCTGCTGGCTCATCCGGTTTATCCCGTGCGTGAGTTGAAGAAGGACGCCAAGTAAACGAAATTGACCGAATCCAAATCTTTACGGTATAATACCGTGCTTCTCCAAATGCCAGACAACTCCCGATACGGGATCTGCAAGCATCTTCTCAAAAAGAAGGGGG
>JAJYOH010000366.1 GCA_021796315.1 Chloroflexota bacterium | reverse complement strand
TGAAGTTTGTCATAGTGTTTTGATGACGCTGGTCAATGACCGGTGTCTCTTTTTGGGGGTATTCTATATTCAGAATTCTGAATATAGGTGACGAAATGGATGGATACCAGATTCAAAGCGACTTGTTGAAAACGTTGTCCCATCCCACGCGATTAGCGGTGCTCGATATTCTGCGTGGTGGCGAGCAGTGTGTGTGCCACATGGAAGCCATGCTCAAACGGCGCCAAGCCTACATTTCACAGCAATTGATGATCCTCAAGCGGGCCGGACTGTTAGATTCACGGCGTGACGGACTAAACCTGTATTATCGCGTGACCAAGCCGGAGATTTACACTGTTCTGGATATGCTTCCTTCTGTGACTGGCATATCCCTGAAGCCTATCCAGCATAAACATTCAAAAACGACTTGTCCTTGCCCGAAGTGCAATGCTGCTTAATTTGTTTTCAAGAAGGATTCAAAATGACCACTCTTCCTGTTCCATCCATAAAGCCCAGTGCTCATCGAACCTATCTGCTCGTTGCGCTTGGAGCGGTGTTATGGATCATTGCCTATCAAATCTATGAACCGCTGGCAGAATGGATTGTTTACAGCGCGCTACGTTTGCCTGAAGACTCGCGGCTTAGCCAATCGCTGGCATTTTTCCTCGGTGATGTGCCAAAGATTCTTTTGTTGCTTTCAGGGATGATCTTCATCATTTCGATCATCCGTACCTTCTTTAGCCCGGAACGGACGCGTGCGTTGCTTGGCGGCAAACGTGAAGGAATCGGCAATGTGTTGGCCGCTTCGTTGGGAATCGTTACGCCGTTTTGCTCATGCTCTGCGGTGCCACTCTTTATCGGATTTGTCGAAGCAGGGATACCACTTGGCGTGACTTTTTCATTTCTCATCGCCGCGCCTACCATCAACGAGGTGGCATTGGTCATGCTGTTTGGCTTATTCGGCTGGAAGATTGCGGCGTTATACATTGCGTCCGGTTTGACGATTGCCATCATCGCGGGCTATATCATCGGACGGTTCAAACTAGAACGATATGTGGAGGATTTCGTATGGAAAATTCAAAGTTCTGCAAATGCGGTTGTCGAAAAACTGACCTGGCAGGATCGCATCGAACGCGCCTGGGGTTCGGTCAAGGAAATTGTCAGCAAGGTATGGATATACATCCTGGTTGCGATTGCCATCGGCGCGGGCATTCACGGGTACGTGCCGCAGGATGCGCTGATCGGCATCATGGGCAAACAGGCATGGTGGTCCGTTCCGGTGGCGGTATTGATTGGGATTCCTTTGTATTCTAACGCGGCGGGGATGATCCCCATCGTCAGCGCGTTGATCGAGAAAGGCGCCTCACTCGGCACGGCGCTTGCATTCATGATGGCCGTTGTTGGGTTGAGCCTGCCGGAGGCGATCATTTTGCGGCGCGTGCTCAAACCGCAATTGCTGATCGTCTTCTTCGGCGTGATCGCGATTGCCATCATGATCACGGGCTATCTTTTCAACTGGATATTATAAGTAGATACTCAGCGGAACCTATCCATTGACCTGTTTTTTCAGAAAGGAGATTGGCATGAAAAAGATCGAGGTTCTTGGAACGGGATGCTACAAATGCATCCAACTGGAAACCATGCTCAATGAAGTGCTCAACGAGTTGGGTGCCATGGAGACAAAAGTTGAACGTATCGCGGATGAACACTACATTCGCAGTTTCATGCCCGTCGAAGAAATTCCAGGATTGGTGATCGACGGTCGTCTCATATGCAGTAAGTTTGTGCCATCTAGAGAAGAATTGCTCAACTGGCTTTCATCCACTTAACCTCAAGGAGGCACGCATGATTACCATCAAAATTCTAGGTTCCGGTTGTGAGAACTGCAAAAGACTTGCGATTCTGACGGAGCGCGCGGTGACTCATCTCGGCATCGAAGCGCAAGTTATCAAAGTAACCGAATATCCCGAGATCATGAAATACAACATACTGTCCACACCTGGACTCGTCATCAACGAGAAACTGGTCAGCGCCGGACGGATTCCAAGCTTAGCAGAAATCACATCTTGGCTTACAAGCGCGGAAATCCAAACCGCTTAACCATCTTTAATGAGGTTGAAGGCATCCCTTGTTTGATCTCAAGGTGAGTCTGCCAAAACTGACTAGGCGCTGTAAGACACGAGCAGGTTCCCAAACCAGCTCCACTGTCATCGTCGCAGGGGAACAGAGAGCACTTCCCATGTCCCCTGCAATTGGGGTCATTGCAAGACTTACCTCCGCCTCCTCTCGTACGCGCCGTGATGTGTATTAAAGCTCGCGAAGCTGGCGTTGGGCAACGAGAGCTTGTTCCTACCAGAATTGGCAGGATAAACACGATGGGGTAATGAAGAACCTGTGACAGATATACATCACCCTCTTCCGGCGAATGTTGACAGTTATATTGTTAATGAACGGGGAGATGCTGGGAACCTGCTTGCGGAGAAGTGTATCGCGATTTTGAATATTATGCTCGGGCTTTGGAGTGCACGAGTTCGCCAAAGGAATTGAATGCATTGCAGCAGGCATTGTTTTGGGTATCTTATTAGGGTATTTACTAAAGTATCAATTCCCTGGTGGAACAGAAAAACTGACGCCTTCCTTGATATTCTTTTTGCCAACTCAACAACTAGTCTTCGCAGGTATAGTGGAGGAACCTTTTTTCCCGCGGTTTCTTGGGAGCATTGCGCAGATCAGGCTGGAAAGATTTATGGATACTAATATTCCAGACGGTTCTTTTTATGATTGGGCATCTGTATTACCTTGGAGGCTTTCCGATCTCGTTTTGGATCGTTGTACCATTTGGCGGTCTTGTTACAGGATTATTGGCTTGGCGTTCTCGCTCCATCGCAACGAGTATGGTTGGACATGGCTTTTTAAATGCCATAGGACAGATGGTTGCCTATTACCGATTTCAGATGGGACAATATTGCGCAATGTTGAAACGAATCTAAGATAGTATACTTGCCAATGATCCAGTGGGTTTCTAAAAAGAATTGGACGCGTTCGTATTGGCAAAGCCAAATCAAAGGGAGATCATGTGAGCAAACGTCAAGAAATGCGCGAACATCAACGTCGAAATCGAATCCGCAATCGCCTATTGATTATTTTGTCCATTACAGTTGGAGCGGTGATAATAGCCTCGCTTCTCATCCTACCCGGTTTGAAATCATCAGGCACAAGTAATATCATTCAAATTACTCCCATTGCTAATCGCTTTTCTACAAAAGGAACGAGCATGGGAAACCCAAACGCGCCGGTGAAGATGGACTTGTGGGAGGATTTTCAATGTTCAGGGTGTTGGTCGTATACCAAGAACCTTGAACCCCAAATTCTTCAAACCTACGTAGACACTGGCAAAGTGTATTACACGTTTCATTTCTATCCTTTCATCGATGGAGGGCAGGGAGAATCGCACGATGCTGCCAACGCCGCTATGTGCGCCTCCGCTCAGAATCGCTTTTGGGATTACCATAATATGCTCTTCGCTAATTGGAAGGGGGAAAATGCAGGGTCGTTCACGCGATCGCGGTTGGTTGCATTTGCACAGGTCATCGGTTTGGACATGACTTCGTTCAACAAGTGTTTTCAAGAAAACACATACTCAATCCAAATCCAACAGGATATAGATGAAGGGTCAAAACTCGGCGTTCCGCCGACCCCCGGGATTTTTGTAAACAGCAAGATAGTTGCCAGTAGCGCAGGCAAGAACTATATTCCCTCGTTTGATGATATTTCGCGTGCGATTGAAGCAAACATAAGCGGAAAGTGACGAAGAAAAATGTGCCTATCACATCTTGATCGAGTATCCCAGGGTCGCAATCGGTTGACCCGAACGCTCCAGGTAAGTTCTCGGTGTTTATCCCTCCTAAGGATAATGCCTGCGCGTCTCAATTTGCTGCTTCATGCTAATAACACAACATGCCTGAGCGGCGGGACTCTGCAGCATTTTTAGGCTTTTTTCTACGCCCAAGTAGAATCCTGCTCTCAAAGCGAATCCACATTGGCTCACCAGCGGATATCCTATAGGATGCTTCTCCCTTTGAGAGGGCACCGCGGAGGAACGCAGACCATTGGGCAATTCTTGCGCAATAAGATGCCAATGAAAATCAAAAACATTGTTACGGTTTTACTTGTCTTTTTCTTCTTGGTTTCGTGCGCGCCGGCGGCTAAAGTCGTTCCAACAGAAACTGCTATTCCAACTTTAACATTACTGCCTATTCCTCCAACACCCACGATCACGCCGACTCCGACACTGACGATTGACGACATTAGAGCCATCATTTATGCGTCAAATCCTGAATCCCCACAATATGACCCGCAGTCCACTATCTATGCCGAATTCCCCGAAGCAATAAAACAGCTTTCCACAATGGATAATACGAATGACGCTGCAGGCGATTTAGCACTGGCGATTACCTATCCTCGTCAAGATTCCTACCTAGCCGCGCAGGCTCTCATTTCTCTTGGTCCCGATATAACATCAATAACAATAGTGACTCTTTTTGACAATTTGGATTCCAGTAACCTTCATAACCTGAAACCTGACGCCATTATTTATTCGGTCATTTTGTTAAGCAGCACAGGCAACAGAGCATCATGTGCTGTTGGAAATATTGGACCACTATTGTGGAATGCCGACTCAAGGGTTCGTTCTGCGGCAGCGTTTGCGCTGGAAAGAATTACCGGGCAAGCCTTTGTTGCAAACCAATATGAGTTTGAAATTACGCCTTCCTTTATGGCAAATTCAATATCCGCAGATGAACCAGAAGGAAGTATAACTGGGATAGCAAGACAATGGTGGACCGAACAAGGTTCAAAAGTAAAACGGCATTCGAGTTATGGTCTCTGCGACCCTTAATCAATACTTTAGAGAAAAATTACCCACCGATTAGCAGGGTCAAGAGACCGGCAATGAAAGGGTAACCGGGAAAATCGCGGAATGACAAAACTCTTTCGCACATTAATCGCCGTTATATTTTGCGCAGGCTGTGGATCTCCGTTCTCAAACCCGACTGCCTTAGCGACAGCAGAAAGCGTTATTGATGTGCAAGCGATGAAGAATCAAGTAGGCTTGGTCTTTGTCCCCGCCAAGGCCTCTGACATCGTAAAGGCGAAAGTAGCCAAGGAAGAAGCAATTGCTAAGGCACAAGAATCGGGCGCTCCCGTCCAGGAAGCGACGGCTGTATCCACTGCACTTGGCTATCTTAGTAACCCAAGTTTAGAGACAGCCGCGGCAGCTGGAGAGAAAGTGGATCCTGCCTTACTTGCCCATCCGCTTGTTTGGATCATTAGCTACGAGGGAGTAGAAATTCCGTCTTCTGGACCGCCCAACAGTCCACATTCTGTTGCTCATGAATACAATGTAGTAATTGATGCAACAACTGGTGCTTACATGATGGCATTTGTTTATCAATCGTCACTATACGTTCGATAGCCAAAACAATAAATGCCAAGCAGAAATATAACAGAATGCTCGAAAAGATAAGCGATACTATATGAAAGTCTTAAGATAAAAGCGCAGCCAACACAGCGTTAGGCAGCACTATTTCAAAGCCATCAAAGCATGACACTTGTTCTTTTCTCCATTACGCTCGTATTCGAACTGTTCTACATCCTGATGTTCATCATTACAATCAGAGGACGGGGCTTTCGATTCTGGCCTCCTCCATCCGCCCGATCCTGGCAGTTCTTTGTGTCCTGGTTTTTAGCTCTCCTGGTGGCTGTCAACTTCTTCTTCCTCGGCCTGCTTGACTTTGATAGTTTCTGGCTCCCCCACTTCTGGGTCAGGCTGCCAGTCGCTGGGATCTTAGTCCTGTTTTCGTCGGTCATCGGATTCTGGGTTTACACTGTCTTCCCTTTCCACACCACGATCGGCTTGGGAAACAGACTGATTGTCAGCGGACCTTATCGCTATTCTCGCAATCCCAAATATATTGTCGACAGCGTAAACGCCCTTGCTTACATGATTCTCACCAATTCTTGGATGGCAAGTGTGATTGGCGTATTGGGAATAATCCTAAACACGCTGGCGCCCTTCACAGAAGAGCCATGGTTGGAGGAACGGTTCGGGAACGAGTATCGTGAATATAAAGCGAGGGTTCCAAGGTTCATTCGTCTCGGTAAGAGGTAAAGCGGTCCAACACAACGGCGTGTACTGACTGATGGGACTCCCTGCGTTTTCAGGCGATTTCTGTAACTCCAGGCTGGTTCCGTCAAAGCGGTAGGATTGCCATGAAAAAGTTAACCTTGATTTTGCTCTGTTTTCTACTTGCCAGTTGCAATTTCAGGGTGTGC
>JAJYOH010000365.1 GCA_021796315.1 Chloroflexota bacterium | reverse complement strand
GTTGACGGGTCGGTTGTGTATCAGGTTGTAAAGTTTCCAAAAAAAACCTCCAATAATTTCCAGGGTAATTATACCTGACCCCAGGCAAAGTACGTTGGCACATCCAGCGCGCGCTCGCGGCGCTCCCAGGCCTGTTTATCCAGGCGCTTCATTTGCTGGATTTCCTGTCTCGGGATGATTCCTGTCAGATCGGATTCCAGCGCTGCCCATTCATTTTCCCATTCACCAGGCTCAAGCGCCTCATTGTCTCGACTTTGAATGGTTCCCGTTTCAGCGAGGCGAATACCGGCCTGATGGAACAAGTCGGCCAGCCGCGCGCCAATGCCAGGGTCTGCGCCCTGGTGTTGCAGAGATTCGGTTTGCCATTTTCCAAGCTGGGCAAGTTCGCCGGGCTTGTCCGTGCGGGCGTGATAATCGGGTTCGGCCAAAGCCAGGATATGTCCATTTGGTTTGGTGACGCGTTTCATTTCAAACAAAACCTGCAAAGGATTCTTGACCCACAGCAAAAGAAAGTGGCAATAGACGATATCGAAAGCTAATTCTGTATATGGCAGGTGAAGCGCATCGCCGCGCGTCAGCGACGCGGCCGGGGCGTGGATTCGACACTGGGTCAGCGTGGCCGGATCGAGGTCCAGGCCGTGAAGCGATGCGGTTGTTTCCAGTGTGGAAAGAATTGCGCCGGTGCCGCATCCAACCTCGAGCACACGACGAGCGCGTGTCAATCCGGCTTTTTCAAAAAGATAAGCGCGCAGGCC
Source organism: Chloroflexota bacterium (assembly GCA_021796315.1). The sequence continues at coordinate 5,574 of JAJYOH010000365.1, read as the reverse complement.
GCGCGTCCATGCTGATTGTTGAATATATCGAGTGTGCCAGTTCATTCTTTCCAGTTGAGAACAAATCGAACCTGTTCATTTGTTTCGGGTGAGCGTGTGTGGCGTTGGCTTTTGGGAACATCCCGCCACCATTCCGCGAGCTGGCACAATGCCTGTTGACCTGTCCTGCCGTGCCGCACGAGATAACATCCGACTACGATGCCGGTGCGTCCGACCCCGGCCCAGCAATGAACATAAATTTTGTGTCCCGCTCCGAGCGCGGAGTCAATTGCATTTAGCGTGGATATCATTCCGGCGTGCGTGGGCAGACCAAAGTCGCCGATGGGGAAGCGCAAGTGTTGGGTTTCCATGCGGTATATCCGGGCTTGCTCTTTGAGGATGGATTCGTAAGACGGCAGTTCATCGGGTGAGGTCAGATCAATAAAAGTGTTGAAGCCGGCTTCGAGAAACGCGTCAATGCGGCGGCGGACTTTTTCACTGTAGAAATGGCCGGGGTATTCTCCGGCCAGAAATCGACCGGGAAGCACCCAGTACGATTCGGGAATGGGAAGTTCCGGCGCGTTCATTTTATGGGTTGAGTGTACACAGATTTTCTAAGATCTGTGAGCGCAGTTGGACGAGTTCGGGATAATCGTAAAAGAACAGGATTTTCTGGTCCCTCATGGAATTGTCTGTCGGCCTGGGCGAAAGAACGTAGAAAGCAAAAGTCTCTGCCATATCTTCGGATGCGTTGGTGGCGGCATAATCATCCACGAATTGATCCTGATGAGTCAGATAGAAAGCGTAGAGTTTGTCGTAGTATGGATTCTGATCACTGGCTGTAGAGAGGGCATCTATCTTCTTCCACTCATCAACAATATTTACCCAGAAGCGGTTGTAAAAAGTGTTGATGTATGAATTCGGCTTGCTGCATCCTTCGTCGGGGAAATAAGTGGGGCAAGCTGCGACTTTTTTATCGTAGAGATTCTGGTCATCCGGGTTGTTGAAAACAGCAATGTCGGGTGGAACCTGGTCTGCATTCAAAGTGAGCAGGTGGGCGTATTCATGGATGAGCGTGAAAACCAGTTCTTTTTTATTTTGCAAGTCGGCTTCATCCACCTCGATCATCCATTTGGCCGGGTCGTCTGAGGCCTGTTCGACTGCGGCGAGGATGTTGCTTGGTCCATCGGTGAAGACTTGATATTCGGAGAGCATTTTCCGATCTTGAGACGGTATGAGGTCGATGAATAGATTCCAGGCGGCCTGCTGTGAAGTTGTGTCTTGTTGAAGACTCTTCAGCCCCTTGGGGACTTTTTCATAAGTAGGATTGCTGATCCGGTTTCCGTCTATTTGGTAGGTGACAAGAGTATGCCAATCGGTATTTGATGAGGATGCGCCACCGCTGTCTGGGCCATAAGCGCTTCCCTGCGAGGCCTGAACGATATCGGCCATTAAGTTTGGACAGGCTGCAACCGGTGTCTCGGTTGGAGAGAAGATGGCAGGAGTCTCAACGTTGGCCTGTGGTGGAATATAGGTCGGCGGGATGAAAATATTGTTATTTGGAGCCAGGTAAAAGTATGCGGCGCTGCCGACGCAACAGATTACTATGCAACAAAAAAGAAGCAGGCCAAATGTGATGATTATGGTTCTGGTTTTCATGGGTCTCCAAAATTTTGGCAAGCATACCATTAAACTTTTACTGCTTCCTTACAAATGAAAAACAACCATCAGTGGTTGACGGTTGTTTGGGGATGATCTTTATCTATTAGACTTATTGACCCTGCGAATAATTGCAGAGTCCGTATGCGATCTGGTCGCGTAATTGGACAAGCTCGGGAAAGTCGTAGAAGAAAAGTACTTTTTTGTGAGCGATGCTGTCGTCAGCCGGTTTAGGGGTCAGGATGAAATGTGCCCAGCTTTCGGCAATATCCTCCTCAGGGCTGGTGGCCGCATAAGGGCTGACAAACTGCGTCGGATGATGTTGGTAGAAGTTGCCTATCAAAGTGAAATAGCCATTCTGATCTCTCTTTGCGTTGACCTTGCTCCATTCGGGATACAGTTTCGGCCAAAATTTGTTAAAGAACTGGTTGATGTACGAGTCGGGCTGGCTGCATCCGTTGGTTGTGAAATACTGAGGACAGCTGGATGCAGCCTGTGCATGAATTTGCTGGTCCTGCGGGTTGGATAGGACTTTTGTGTCCACCGCAACCTGGGAGTCGTTCAATGTGAGTAAATGGCCAAATTCATGGATGAGAGTAAATGTCAGGTTTCTGGGCTTGCCTGCATCAACGATATCCACATTTAAGGCCCACTTTTGGGGATCATTTACGTCTTGTTGTACACTCGCGAGCATTCCTCCTTTGCCGTCACTCGAAATAATAAAATTGGCGACCTCTTTTCTCCGATCGGCAGGAATGATGCCCGCAAAATAATCCCATACCATTTTCTGGGCAGTTATATTTTGCTGGTAGCTGGCCAGATCGGCAGGGATATTGGAAGTAAATTTTGGAGCACCGATCTGGTCTGCGCGGACGTCATAAAGAGCAAGGACTGTTGACGTGATGTTCAGGTTCTGAGGAGAGGCAGTTTTGGTTTGCGGGAACTGCCCGCCATTTTGAAAGGCAGAATTTAATTTGACAATACAGGCGTCCATGCAGCCGCTGCTGGCACATTGGAAATTGGGGGTCGACTGGAGGGTGGAAGTGGATGACAGCGGCGCCATAGACGCAACGGGAGGCGTAATATTTGCTGGTACGATCGCTATATTTATATGACATGCGAGTAAGAATATAAATGTAAGAGTGGCAAACAGCCAGATGTGGGCTTTGAGTTTGGGTTTCATGGTCATGTAGTTGGTCGAAAATACTTCTATAAAGTTATGCTCTCGATTGTTTGGATAGCGCTGCGGTCAATCGTGAGGCCTCCTCGCGGAGAAAATTCAGCCACGAATTTCACGAATTTGCACGAAAAATTCAAGAAGTTAGTGGAAGAAAAGTTACAGCCGCCATAATCTGGCGGCTGTTTTTGAATTGGAAAGCTTTATTTGTAAATTTGATCCCATGTATCGCGCAGGAAGTTGCCGAGAATTTTATCTGCCATGCCTTGCGTTGGCAGGACATCGCCATCGGGTTCGACGTAGAGCCAGGCCCTGCCTGCGCCATTTGCTGATTCGTCCTCAGCGGTTTCCATTGCAACCGGATGAATTGGTGAATAGGGCACGGGCAGGTCGTGTTTGAGGCTGAGACCAAGGCTGGCGGCTTTGTTCTGCAAATCCTTGAACGCATCTTTCATGGAGGCGTCGGCGGCGGTGAGTGAAAGACTTTTGACTTTCAACTTCGCCAATCTCTCCAAAGTATTCTGGCTATCTTTGACGTTCTTCGAGTTGAGGGTGACATGTACTGTAACGAAAATATCTTCGGGCATAACGGTCTCAAGCGCTTTCCACGAGTCCGGGTTTTCAGGCTGGAGCATGAAGAGAATGTGGTCGAGACCGGTTTGCAAAAGAACATCGAGATATTTTTTGTCGGCGAGTTTCAGGCCGTCGGTCAAGAGACCGCAAACCTGGCCGTTTTTTTCGGCGCGTGCGATCAGTTGCGGCAGATCGTCTCGCAAAGTGGCTTCGCCTCCCGTGAACGTGATGTGTGGGATACCGGCATCCCAGGCTTTGTCGAGGATGGTGCACCATTCGTCGGTAGTCAGCTCGCGATCGACGCGTTTGGTGGGGGCGTAGTCGCCTTGGGTGTTCGCAGGCAGGCGATATGTCAGCGCGCAGTCGAGTCGGAGCGGGGCGCTGAGATTGGCTGAATGAGGGTCGACCCGCTCAAAGTCCAGATATGAAACGGGGTCGAGGTCAGGAGTTGTCACGAGAGTCTGGATCCGTTCGGAGAAATCCTGAAAGTCGTGCATGGCCGCATCACGCTTGATGTGATAGCGCGTTGAAATCTCTCTGGCTGCATCAGCGGGAGAAGCGCCTTTGATGAAGTGGTAAGCGTATTCAGCGGCGGTTGGGTTGAGATGTAAAACGGTGGCGGCGTTGACAATGAGCACACCGGAACCGTCAGACTGCAAGCGCAGGTGGATGCGATACGGCGGCTGATCGGGCGGCGATTGTTTTTGATACACGCCGGTTGGCAGAGTTTGGACTTTTGTAAAGTTCTTGAAGATGTTCATGCGGCCTCCATTATGGTTTTTTGAACCAGCCCATATCCATAAAGTATAAAATGAAATAACCAATCAGAAGTATGAGCCAGCCCGCGATCTGTATGCTCTCCATCAAGCTTTGCCAGGAGAGCGAGAAATTTTCGCGTATGGTTTCCATGACGCCTTGCAGGTCATCCAGTTTATTCTTTACGGCTTGTTTCCAATCTTCCAGATAGAATTCTTCGCGAATGACGTGATACAGTTGCGCCGTATACCAATCGCCGATCAACAAAAGATTCTGTTCGGTGTGTTCGAAATCAAGCATCAGCTCAAGGCGATGTTTTATGATGCGGCGCATCTCAGCGCGCGTTGGACCGATCTGTATGGCGTTGTGTGGATTGCGGCGAAACCTTTCGTGGATCAGGCGCAGGCTGGCTTCCACGTTATTGTCCAACATGCGGTAGCGAAGCAGTTGATAATTGCCGATCTTGAGCAGTTCAATGTCCGATTGAAAATCTCCGCTCGGCGCGATGAGGACTGCGCCGTCCCAATCCACGAGCGTGAGTTCCTTGTTCGAATAACGTACGCGCGAAACCAATATCTCTTCGATCTCACGCGGATCGAACACTTCGCGTTGTGAGCGCATGAAGCGCGCCAATGCCGCCGCGTTTTTCTCGATAAACTTATCCGGCGTTGACCTGACGCCAACCAGCAGAAGCACAATATATTCTTCAAACATCCCGCTCGCCAGATATTCTGCCGGCAGGTATCTTTCCTTCAGATTCTTTTCGATGACTTCACGCTGCTGAATAGCCTGCATGCTTAAGACATTCGGTAATTGGAATCTGCAATCCAGGATTTGGACACGGTCATCGTAACGTTGACGCAGGACGGATACTTGCACGTTTTCCGCCTGGACCTCAACCCTATCGGCCAGCGTTCTGACGCGGATATCCACGGGCTGAAAATACGGTGAGTCCTTCAGCCCGCTGATTTGTTGAAGCGGCTCAGAGGCTTTCTCCGCAGGATCGGGAAAGGCCAGCAAGTAAGATATTTCTGTATTTTTAAGGACAGCCATATTTTTAGTTTACTGGACCTTGGTGAAATATTTTTCTGCCTTATGAGCGCACAAAATGCGGCATCTCGAACGGGACTTCGAGCGAGAGTTCGACAAAACCGGCGTATTCGCCATTTTTGTACCACGGGCTTTGGAAGATGATCTTCTTGACGCCATTTTTCTCAATGGCATACACATTCTTCTCGCGTGCCGCCAGTAATCTCTCGGTTTTTGCACGTGCAGTATCAGGATGGCAATCGAGCATGTTTTTGCCAATCAGCGCATAGCCGCCATCTTTCTCGAAAGTTTTGGCGGATTTATCGTTCAATTCGAGCAGGATGCCATTTGGGTCACAGACCGTAACGGCGGCGGGGAATTCCTTGATCCAATCGTGTTCG
>JAJYOH010000364.1 GCA_021796315.1 Chloroflexota bacterium | reverse complement strand
TGCGTGAAAGGCACAGCCTTGGCTTCGTTGAAAAGTTCTTCCAAACGGTCGATGAGTTGCAGAATATCCATAGGGTCCTCCGCTCTACAATTGGCGGCGGTGATAACCAATTATATATCAATCTCGCAGTGCATTGGGAGGGAATTGGTGATCAACTAAATCGATCACTTTTGCATGCAGAGCCTTCTCCACAAATGACGGCACCATGCTGGAAACATCCCCGCCAAGCGTGGCGATTTCGCGTACCGTGCTGGACGAGAGGAACGTGTGTTGTTCCGCTGTGATCAAGGCGACGGTCTCGATCTCTTTCGAGAGGCGTTGATTCGCCAACGCCATGCGGAACTCGAACTCAAAGTCCGAGAAGACGCGCAGGCCGCGCACGATGACTTGCGCGTCGACCTTGCGGCAAAAGTCAACCGTCAGACCGCTGTAGCCGGTCACTTTGATCTTGGGATTATCCTTGACGGCTTCCCTCACCAGCGACATGCGCTCTTCGGGCAAAAACATCAGCGACTTGAGCGGCTTATCGTAGACCGCCACAACTACTTCATCGAAAAGACGCGCGGCGCGCGTGGCAATATCAATGTGTCCATAATGGATGGGATCGAACGTGCCGGGAAACAATGCTCTAACCATTTTAGTCTTCTTGTCCTCAGTCTTCTAGTCTGATAGTTGTCCAAGAGTCTGAAGGTCGCCAAGTCAATTTGAGCTACGAGACCAGCGACTAGCCGACTAACTTACATCGCCTTTGCCTTCGCCCCAGAAGCGGCCCAACGCTTCGGCGAGAAGTGTATGTTCAGGCTGTTCAAGGTTGGCATCCAGCTCAAATAAGTTCTGCGCGTGGACGCGTGCCTTCTCGATCAACGCCACATCGGTGAGACTCGCCATTCGCAAACCGGACGCATATCCCGCCTGACGCGTGCCGAGGAATTCACCGGGGCCGCGTTGCTTCAAATCGAGATCGGCCAATGCAAACCCGTCATTGGTCTGCGCCATGGCTTGCAAGCGTTCGTTCTCAACCGAATCTTCGTGATCTGGAATCAACAAGCAATACGATTGCGCCGCGCCGCGTCCCACGCGTCCGCGCAATTGATGAAGTTGCGCAAGACCAAAGCGATTTGCGCCTTCAACCAACATCACCGTCGCGTTCGGGACATCCACACCGACCTCGACCACCGTAGTCGAAACGAGAATATCAAACTGCCCATCGCGGAACTTGAGCATCACATCATCTTTTTCGGCGGGCTTCATGCGCCCGTGCAGAAGGCCAAGTTTCAAGTCGGGGAAAATTTCCTTTGAAAGCGTTTCATGATCGTCCACCGCGGCGCGCAGGGTTTCAAGTTTCTCGCTCTCATCAATGAGCGGATAAATGATAAACGCCTGTCTTCCATCCTTGATCTGCGAACGGATCATCGAGAAAGCGCGCTCACGTTCCTGCGGCGCGAGCACATGCGTCGCGATCGGCTGGCGTCCGGCGGGCATCTCGTCCATCACCGAAAGATCGAGATCGCCGTAAATCGTCAGCGCCAGCGAGCGCGGGATCGGCGTGGCCGTCATCACCAGCAGGTGCGGGTTCGTGCCTTTGTTGCGCAACTCGGCGCGCTGTTCGACGCCGAAGCGATGTTGTTCATCAATCACCGCAAGTTCCAAATCTTTAAACTGGACCGGGCCTTCAATGACTGCGTGCGTGCCGATGACGATTTTGATTCTGCCTTCAACCAATCCATTGCGGATCGCTTCCTTCTGCGACTCAGGCGTGTCACTGACCAGCAAGCGAATCTCGTCCGGTTGCATGATTCCGTTTTCGCCTGCCAGCAGATTGGTGAAGTTGCGATAATGTTGTTCCGCCAGAATTCCGGTCGGCGCCATGATGGCGGCTTGCGAGTTATTGTTCGTGATGATCGCGGCGGCAATCGCGGCCACGACAGTTTTCCCCGAACCGACATCGCCCTGCAAGAGTCGATTCATGGCCTTGCCAGAATCAAGGTCAGCGCGGATGTCGCTGATGACGCGTTGCTGTGCATTTGTCAGCGTGAAGGGCAGGTTGGTTAAACGCGCACCCAGCCACTCGTCCGGGACAGGGAAGCGGCGCGCATCGGCTTGTTTCCAGTCGCGCTTCTGGCGAAGCACTCCCATTTGCAAAAAGAAAATTTCGTCGAAGGCCAGGCGTTCACGCGCGGCTTTGAGTTGTTCCTGCGAATCGGGAAAATGTGCCTGGAGCAAAGCCTGACCAAGAGGCAAAAGTCCAGCGGCGTTGCGCGTGCTGTCGGGCAGTGAATCAACAACGGCGGGCGCCCAATATGTGACGACCTGCTTCATCAAATTGCGAAGCCACTTCTGCGTAATCTTGGCAGTCAGCGGATAAATGGGGACGATACGGTTGGTGTGAAGATGCTCGATCTCGACCGGCTCCCAGTCCGGCTGGTTCATGACGAGGCGGCCAAGATATTGTTCAACGGATCCGGAGACGGAAATTTGCTCGCCCTCTTTGAGACGATTCGCGATCCATGGATTGTTGAACCACGAGAGTCGCAGTGCACCCGTGCCATCCGAAATGATGATCTCGACGATGCTGGCTTTGCCGCCGCGTATCGGCCGGGTGTGAATGGATTGCACCGTGCCGATCACCGTGACCTGTTCGCCGTACCATAAACTTTTGATGGGCTTGAGTTGTGAATAATCTTCGTAGCGGCGCGGGAAATAATAGAGCATGTCGCCGAGGGTTGACATTCCAAGTTCGGCCAGCGTTTGCGAATGCCGCGGACCGACGCCCTGCAAAACGGTCAATGCGGCGTTGAGCGCGGCGGGCGTCTGACTGTGTTTGCCGCCTGGTGCGGATTCAGCGCGCGAGGGTGCGGCCGGTCTTTGTTGCTGAACAGGACGCGGTTGGGCCTGACCTTCAGGCCTGGTTTGTTGAGGCCTTGGTTCTTGAGGAGAGTGTGTTTTTTGTTCAGCCCTTTGCGCAGTTTTTTGCTGATCGTCGGGATATTGATTCTGGATGCGTTTCCACAGGCCTTTGAGCGCGTCGGCGCGGCCATCGGGTTTCAGACCATCGTAAGAACGCAGACGCGAAACAACAGCCTGAATGACTTCCTCGGTCACGCCATCAGCGCGTGCTTCGGCTTCCCAGAAGTCGAGCATTTTGGCAAGTCCGCCAATGATGGCGGTGTTGCTGTATCCATTCCCATGTTCGAGACGGAAAAATTTACGAAGTTTCTCTAATGAGGGCAACATATGGAAGTTATTTTATCATGGGCAGATGAATGGAACGCTGATTACACGGATTGGATGGATTTACATGGATTTTTTAAATCTCCGTGTATATCTGTGTGATCCGCGAAATCCGCGTTCTATTTTTCTCTCACCGCCGCGAACCCCAAACCATTCGGACCGGCGTGCGTGCCTCAATCAAAATGCTTGCTTTAGAAAAGTTTCGGCAAGCTTTATGAATTCTTTTGCCCACAACATCATTTCCCGCGTTTCATCGGCTGTCAAATGATCACCAATTGCGTAATCGCCGATATTGCGCCTATCTTGCGCCTTGATCAAATAATTGTGGAATTTGGGATTAAGCGTTCCTGTTTTTGCAAACTCTTTTCCAAAGTTGGCAATCACAGCTGAATGGCTGGAAAATGCGAGGCCGCGCTCCAGCAGTAAGGCTTCTGCAACATAAAACATTGCATAATACGCGCGGGAACCTGCAAAATCAACCTCTCCTTCTTTGAAGATTTGCTCTGCGGTCTTTAGGCTTCGCTTTGCTTTACTCAACAGTTCTTCAACTTCCGACTTCATACGGCAATTCCCTCACGGCGGACGTTCATCAGGAAAGGAGATTGTCTTTCCCTATAATCTTTTTCCGAGACAAACGCCCGCGAAATGACAATATCATTCTTCAGGGAAAAGGATGCGGCCAGATCATCCGAACGCTTGAGAAATTCAATGTAATTGAAATCACCCCTTATTACCAGCAAAATATCCACATCCGAATCAGGACGGGCATCTCCTCGAGCCTGTGATCCATAAAGGATAATGTGATCCAGGCGTTCACCGTAAAGTTGCTGAAATTCCTTTTTTAGTTTTTTCAATAACTTGCGAAAATTAGCCGACATGACAAACTCCTGCCCTTATCTTACTGTTTTTTTACAAAGTGTGCAACAAATCCTGCATCCTCACCGCCGCGAACCCCAAACCATTCGGACCGGCGTGCGTACCGATCACGGTGGTCACGTTCAGCATCATGATCTCGCGCGGCACAGACTGGCTGATCTCGTTCATCACCTGGCGCAGGAACTCACGTGCCCGCGCTTCCGCACCGGTGTGCAGGATCGCCAGCCGTTCCAATTTTCCGGAGGATTTCAGGAAGGACATCATGCGTTCATTTGCCTGACGCGTCGTCCGCACCGCGCCGATGGCCTTGATCTGGCTGTCCGCCACTTCGATCAGTGGCTTGATGCTCAGTGCTGATCCGAGCATCGTCACGGCGGCGGGGACGCGTCCACTGCGGCGTAGATAATCCAATGTGTCCAGCGCGGCGAAAACATTCAGCCGCGAGCGCGCCGATTCAATGGCGGCGAGCGCGGCCTTGAGTCCATTCTCGGCGGCTTCGGCGGCAGCGAGAACTTGAAAGCCGATTCCCATTGAAAGAGACAAGCTGTCTATCGTTGTGATGCAGTTCGGAAATCCATCCGCAGCCTGGCGCGCCACATTTAGAATGGCCGTCAGCGCGCCCGCAGCATGGATCGAGAGAATATGGTCGCAGCCTTTGCTGAGCAATTTCTCATAGCGTTCAGAAAATTCCCCGATGGAGGGCGCCGCGGTCGTGGGGGCCGTTTTGAAGTCCGGCAGGCGCGCATAGAATTCTTCGCGTGAGATACCCTGTCCATCCGCGTATTGCCTGCCTTCCAGAATCAAGATCGCGGGCACAACTTCTATTTCGTGTTGTTCGATCAAATATTGGGGAAGGTCAGAGGTCGAGTCGGTAACAAGGCCTAATTTCATTGTTCCAGCCATAGATATTTCACATTTGACTTTATTCAAAATAATCCACAGATTTCACAGATTTGATCTCTTGCATAAGTGATGTATCGCTGTTTTGTCATCCGCTAATCTGCGCGAATTCCCGCGAATTTTAAAGATCAATTCGTGAAGACTAGCGAAAATTCTCGGACGGCAGATGGACGGCAAGAATATATTTACGACTTTGCAAGAGGTCTATTAACTGTTTGAAGAAAAAGAATCGGGAGTCAAAACCGTCACGACTCCCGACTCCCAATTTCCTAATTACCGATCACTATTCCACCGAAATAATAAACTGGTAATACGGTTGTCCGCCCTCCTGGACTTCAATCTCCTGATCTGGATATTTTTCACGGATCAGATCGGCCACGCTATTCGATTCGGCGTGTGAAAAATCTTCGCCGTAGAAGAGCGTGATGAGCTCATACGTTTCGGCTTTGACTTTTTTAAGGAAAGCCAATACGCCTTCCTCGACTGAGCTTGAAGAGACGACCAATTTGCCGTCCAGCAATGCAATCACCTGGCCTTCTTTCACTTTCACGCCGTCGATCTCGACCGAGCGCGTGGCAATTGTGATCTCGCCGGTCTTGACCGCGCTCAAGGCTCTGGTCATTTTTTCGGCAACGGAATCCAAATCCCCGTCCGGGTTGAGCGAGAGCATGGCGGCCAATCCCTGCGGGATAGTTTTACTCGGTACGACTTGCACGCTCTTCACGGTCACATCTTTGGCCTGGTCGGCCGCCAGGATAATATTTTTATTATTCGGCAGAATGATGACTTTATCGGTCGGAAGATTCTCGAACGCATCGAGAATATCTTTGGTGGATGGATTCATCGTCTGGCCTCCGCCGACGATGGCGGACACGCCCAAACTGGCAAAGATGCGGCTCAAGCCGGGTCCCGGTGAAACCGCCACGACCGCGATCTGTCCGGGTTCGATGGTTGCCAACTCGAGCTTCGAACTTTTGGTTTTTGAATCCAGCTCGTCCATCTGGGCGGTGAGGTTTTCCATCGCTACTTTAGTGATCGTGCCGATGCCCATGATGTAATCAATCGGCTCGTAACGTTTATCGAGCGGCACGTGAATGTGCATGCGATACATCCCTTCGCCTTCGCCCACTTGAATAGACGTGCCCATCTCTTCCAGCCTGCCATAGAATCTATGCAACTCGAATTGATTACTTGGGAAGAAGTCCACGACAACTTCGTAATCCTGACCTTCTTCAACTTCCTGCATGGCATTCTCCAAATTCATTGACGAAAGTGGTTGCACGGATGAGATCGGAGCGTCCAGCGATTCGCCATAGATGTGCCGCAGCATTCCCTCCAGGATGAAGAACAATCCCTTACCGCCCGAGTCGACGACGC
>JAJYOH010000363.1 GCA_021796315.1 Chloroflexota bacterium | reverse complement strand
ATGAATCTTTATCGTTGAGCGTGAACGCATACATCACAAAATAAAATACGGAACCTTGAAGCGAAGTGGCCGCCGCCAAAAACATCAACCGGTTGACGATCCACCAGGTGAACGAAGATTGACGACGCGCGTCCTGTCCCAGCGTTGCTAACGCTCCCGTCCAGACTCCAACAATTACCGCCACGATCATCGCCACCGCGCCGCCCACGCCAACTCCCACCGCCAAAGCTGTTGCCTTGTCCGCAAAAGGTAAGGTCATAAATCCGGCCAGTCCGCCAACCAAACCGCCGCCCAACAGTCCAGCCAGCGCACCGACGACGATGCCAGCCAGCATTCCCAAAACACGTAACATTGGCGGCCAGAATGGCGTGGTCGGTTTCTCGCGCAACGGTTCTTCTTTTACAAACAGTACCGTGATGATCGCAACGATCAGAAGAGTCGCGCCCGTGGCAAAGATCGCCCAACCCAATTGGCCCGCGCCGACCAGTTTTGCAATCGTCAATCCAACCACTATTAACGGAAGCAGTTCAAAGATGGCTTTGATCGCCGAAGCGCGGCCACGTTCATCGTTCGGGACGAGATCGGGAATCAATCCCTGCAACGGACCATGTGAAATGTTGGATGAAAATTGGATGAGGAGCACAGCCACCAGCAAAGACCAATAATCCCACGACAAGGCAATCGCGGCTAAAAATAACAGATCAAATAACGCGCCGATCAGAATGTATGGTCTGCGCCGACCAAAGCGCGAAGTAGAGCGGTCGCTCAAAAGTCCGGCCGCCGGTTGCACTAGCATGGCGATAACCAAACCCGCCGCGCGCATCCCGCCCAAAGCGGAATTCTTGATCGCTTCCGGCGCGAACAGCCCCACCAGATAAGGCATGAAGATCGAACCCAGGGCGGTATTGCGAATATTCAAACCAAACCAAAACAAGTTCAAAGTGATGTAGTCATACCAGCGGAGTTTTTTCATCGTGGCATTCTCCTCGGTGCGATCAGCGGGATAATTTGATTATACAGTCTATATTTGGTTTTCAATCTTTGTGGTAAAGTTCCCAAACAGTGAATCATGCAACTTTCTCCATTTTCTCTCGTAAAGGAAGTAGAAAGTCCAAGGAGAAGGCGTGAACGATGAAATGGCCTGGGTGGCCCAGGCCCAGCAAGGCAGTGAAGAAGCTTTCACCAAATTGGTTGAGGCCTACCAGACGCACGTCTACAATCTCTGCTACCGCATGTTGGGCGAGGCGGAGCTTGCAGAAGATGCGGCGCAGGAAACTTTCCTGAGGGCGTTCCAGCACTTGCATCGCTACGATAGCAAGCGTCCGTTTGCGACCTGGCTGTTGTCCATTGCCGCACACTATTGCATTGACCGTCTGCGCCGCCGCAAGTTTTCGATGATCTCCATTGACGAGGACGAAGAGGATGGCGGCTTTGAATTACCGGATGCAGACGCGCCCAACCCGGAATCGGAAATGATACACGGCGAACAACGGGCGCGGATGCAAGGCTTGCTCAAACGCCTCGACTCGGTTGACCGGGCCGCGATCGTTCTGCGCTACTGGAACGATTGCTCCGAAGCCGAGATCGCCGAGGCTTTGCACCTGACAGTAAGCGCGGTTAAATCCCGCCTTCACCGGGCGCGGCGCGAACTGGCCGGTCTTTGGCAGGAAGAATCCCCGCGCTCCAAACCCGAAAGGAGGCCCCATGAATCACCGGCCTTTTGAAGATTGGTTGTTGGTAGACCAGCCTCTGACACCTGAACAAAAACGCGAACTGCAATCCCATCTGCGGACATGCGCGGCTTGCACGGCCATTGCCGAATCGAATCTCGCATTGCATTCGGTGCGGATGGTCTCTCCCATCGCGGGGTTTGTGGATCGCTTCCAGGCGCGGCTGGCCGAACAACGCAAGGCAGCGCGCATCCACCAGATCATCGGAACGCTGATCTTCGTTGTCGGCGGGCTGGGACTAATTTATTGGTTGGTCGGTCCCTTCGTCCAGGAAGCGCTGCGTTCCCCCGCCGAATGGATCACCAGCGCGGTAGGTTATTTCCTTTTTGTTATAACGTCCGTCCAGACTTTGAGCGAAGTAAGTTTGATCCTGATGCGCGTGATCCAAACCTTCATTTCACCGCTCGGCTGGCTCGTTCTTATATCAATATTCGGCGGGCTTGGACTGATATGGACTGTTTCGATTACGCGGTTTGCTAGATTGCCGCAAGGAGTGTAAGAAATGAAAAAACTGATTTATGTTCTAGCGTTGCTGGCGTTGTTGCTCCTGCCTGCCCATTCGGCCTACGCATGGAACAAAACCCTCGATGGCCGCGTGGTTGTCGGTCAGGGTTTTACATTGAAGTCCGGCGAAACACTGGATGGTGACCTGGTTGTCATCGGCGGAGAGGTGACAATTGAGAACAATGCAATCGTGAAAGGCGACGTGGTCTTGATCGGCGGAAGCCTTAAGCTCGATGGTCAGGTGACAGGCAACGCCGTGGTTATTGGGGGTGTAGCCACTATGGGCGAAAAGTCTCAGCTCGGCGGCGACATGGTCACCGTCGGCGGATCGCTCCAACGCGCGGAGGGCGCGGAAATTGGCGGTAACGTGGTAACCAATTTGTCTCCCACTATCTCGATACCGGCCATTCCCACAAACCCGCCCAGTGTCCCTCAAGTACCCCTCTTGGAAATCCGCCCCAGCCCATTCGGACAAGTCTTTGGCATTCTGGCCCAGGCCATCTTGATCTCGGTGCTCGCCATGACCCTGATGCTCTTCCTGCATCCACAACTGGATCGCGTGGCACAAACCATCGTTTCACAACCCTTCATGGCCGGCACGGTTGGCTTCCTGACAGCAATGTTCGCCCCCATCGCTTTAGTGATATTGGTTGTTACCTTGATACTCATCCCGGTCGCTCTCGCGGGCGTATTCCTGCTCGTGCTGGCCTGGCTGTTCGGCATGATCGCCATCGGCATCGAACTTGGCGACCGCTTCACGAAAGCCATTCACCAAAACTGGGCGCCCGTTCTATCAGCGGGCCTTGGAACCTTCATGTTAATGATCATCGTTGGCACTGTCAACACGGTACCCTGTATCGGATGGCTGGCCAGCGTCATCGTTGGATTGGTGGGAACCGGCGCGGTCATGATGACGATGTTCGGCACGCGGCCAGTTACAGGTCTGGGCACGATCGCTTCCCCATCCGCCCCGATAGCGGTCCCTAGTGAACCAATCCCGCCCGCGTCTTGAGCCTCTTATCCCACATGATATAATCAGCCCGCCTCGGTGATAATTTGCCGGGGCGGGTTTGATTTACAGCTCACTTCGCAAAATTCAAACCAAATATTCCTTCGTGCCTGAGTGAACCCGCCATCAGGCCTATAAATATTTACACAGGAAGCAGCAGGAGGAAACATGTTGCCCAAAATAGAAATACCCAACACGCCCAGCCACAATGCCGCCCCACCGCTAATCGAAATAGCCGGCACTCACCGCGAAATGGGCCGACAGATCGGCGAAGCGCGCCGCGAGCAAATTCAACATAGCATCGCCAACGCACATATTCTAATTGACCAATCCTACGATCAGGTCGAACTGACGTGGGAAGGTGCACAGATCCAGTCGCACAAATACCTGCCCTTTGCCGAAGAGCGTTATCCGCAATACGTGGACGAAATGCGAGGCATGGCAGAAGGCGCCAACGCGGCCTTCGACGATATCATGGCTCTCAACGTCATGGAAGCCGTGACGATGGATGCGCTCCATCTCACACGCTGCACCAGCTTTGCAGTCAACGAACAGCGTACCGCAGATGGGCATATCCTTGCAGCCCATAACGAAGATTGGGTGCCGGAAGACGAAGATGATACGTATGTGATCTCGGCTCGACCAAACGACGACCCGCCTTATCTTGCCATGACGTATGGCGGGCTTCTGCCCAATGTGGGATTCAACGCTTATGGCATCGCCCAACTCATCGACTCGGTCTACCCGACCGATTCGCGCATCGGCATTCCGCGCCTGGTGGTGGCGCGCGCTGTGCTGGCCGCACGCCGCATCTCTGGCGCCATCGGACGCGTGCTCGTCCCTCACCGCGCGGCCGGATATAACCACCTGATCGCTCACGAAAGCGGCGAGATGTATTCCATTGAAGTTTCCGCCAAACACTTCGAGATCCATCACGGCACCGACGGTTACCTGGTGCACACGAATCATTATCTTGATAAGCAGATGAAGGAAATCGAAAGCGACCCGGAGGAACTGATCTCGTCGCGTGTGCGTTATTTCCGCGCCAACCGCCTGCTGAGGGAAAATTCGTCGCACACGATCAAGAGTCTGCAGACCATTCAAAAGGACCATGTCAACCTGCCGAATTCGATCTGCAACCATGCCACCCAATGGAGCGACCCGCTCGACCGTGAGAAGACCATCAACGCCATGGTCATTGACCTGACCGCGCGCGAGATGCACATCTGCTGGGGCAATCCCTGCCAGAACGCGTATCACACGTATCATCTCAACGCGTAAGAGCAGAAGGAGAAGAGGCGGCTCGAAGTCGTCTCTTTTATGATATGAATCTTTGGATCACTCTGCCCATCATCATTTTGACCTATATCGGAATCGCAATCGGCGGATGGCCGGGCCTGCGCGTTAACCGCACCACGCTGACACTGATCGGCGTGGGGCTTTTACTCGTCACCGTACAGATCAACTTCGACCGGATCAAAAATTTTCTTGATATTAACACGCTCGTTCTGTTATTCAGCATGATGATCATTAATGCCAGTCTTGAACTAGCCGGATTTTTCCGGCTGGCGGCCGACCTGTTGATGAAATCAACTCACACGCCGCGGACATTACTGGCGGTGGAAATTTTTCTCGTCGGCTTGCTCAGCGCATTATTCTTGAACGACACCATTTGTCTTATGCTGACGCCTCTCCTCCTCGACTTGACTCTGACTCTGCGCCGCAATCCGATCCCCTATTTGATCGCTCTGGCCACCGCTGCCAATATCGGCTCGGTGGCTACGGTGACCGGAAATCCGCAAAATATGATCATCGGAATTGCATCCGGCATTTCCTATCTGGATTTTTTTCGTTCACTGATTTTGCCAGCCTTGCTTTCGCTGGGAATTATCTGGCTGATTTTGATCTGGATGTACCCACAGGAATTTCACAAAGAGCATTTTGAAATGCCTGAATTGCATGAGCCGCGTTTAGATCGTCCGTTGCTTATAAAAACCTTGATCGTCACCAGCGGATTGTTGATCGCCTTTTTGGTGGGTGCACCGATTGCACTGGCGGCATTTTTGGCAGCTTGTATTTTGTTGTTCACGCGCCACATCAAGCCCGAAAAAGTAATGTCGATCATCGACTGGAGTTTGTTGGTGTTTTTTGCGGCGCTTTTTGTTATCAGCGGCGCGATGGAACAAAGCGGGATCACACAGAGCATGATGAATGGCATCGGGCGTCCGCTTTTGGATAGTAGTGCCACCGTACTATCGCTGGTGTCTGTCGTGCTGAGCAATCTCGTGTCGAATGTTCCGGCGGTTCTGTTGCTTAAACCGATCGTTCTGGCATTGCCAAATCCGCGTGCGGGATGGCTGACACTCGCGTTGATGTCCACGCTGGCGGGGAATCTGACCTTGCTTGGCTCCGTGGCAAATTTGATCGTGGCGGAAGTGGCCGCGCGCCGCCGCGTCAAACTGGAATTTTGGGAATATACAAAGACCGGGTTTTTGATCACGATCCTTTCGCTCGTCATTGGCATCGTTTGGATCGAGCTATTTATTTGGAAATAGCGCGGTAACAATCCGCTCAGAGTGTTATGATAGAATAAGATACGCTTGGAGCAAAAATGATAGAAGTGACGATTGACAGTGTTCGTGTTAACCTAATGGCGCCGCACCGGCTGGTGGTTTTACGCGAGGTCGGCGCTGACCGTTTTCTTCCGATCTGGGTCGGACCTTACGAAGCTGAAGCGATCACGGTGGCTTTGCAGGAAGTGGAAACATCCCGCCCATTAACTCACGATCTGCTCAAAAACGTCTTCACTGCTTTTAACGCCAGGATCAAACGGATCGAGATCGTTTCGCTCAAGGAAGATATTTTTTACGGCAACATCATCGCCGATCTGGATGGCAAGGAAATCAGCATAGACTCACGCACATCAGATGCGATCGCGCTCGCCGTACGTGCCCATGTGCCCATTCTGGTGGACGAGAATGTGATGAGGACAGCTGAGATCAAGCCTGAGGAGGATATGGAATCGTCCGGCGCGGCGCCCGCTCAAGGTCCCGGCCCGACGCGCTCCGCTCCGATCGGCGAAATCAGCAGTGATCGTTTATCCGTGTTCGAAGATTTTCTCGGCAAACTCGATCTCAACAAACTCGACA
>JAJYOH010000362.1 GCA_021796315.1 Chloroflexota bacterium | reverse complement strand
AGTCAACGGCACGGCGGGAGTCAACAACCGTCTGAGAATTACAAGGATCGAGATCGACTTTATCAAGTCGCTCAATACGAATTCTCTCAAAACGTGGACATGGGCCGCAGACGCGCCCACAAGTTTGTATTTTCAAAGCGTGGCCGGATATTCCATTGACGACTGTGTTGACTGGAATTGGGTGGGCGCGCCCAGCGGGTACGTCGAAAACCGCGAGATTATGTGCTTCAGCAATTTTCAGAACGGCATGGCGCAGGTGGTGGCCGCGCCGCAGTCGTCCAACTACGAATGGGCGCGGGATATTCCCTGGCTTATCAAAAACATCTACGGGAATTATGGCGCGGTTCCCCTGCTCTATAAAAGCATCCTGCTTGATCCGTCATCTGGTTTCCCAACCACCAAAGGCAGCCGGGGCTTCTGGTTGGATGCCAGCTGGCTCTACCAGAAAGTCGGCGAAGTGCAGGTTCCGTGGTTGGCATGAAACGTTCCCGTCTCAATGCCAAAGAACCCGGTAATTACCCACATCTATTCCGCCCCCATGCTTAGGGGCAAATGCTTGGAGCGAATCGGCAGAGCGGGCATATTTCTGATTTGTAGGTGGTCACTAGTGGACGAAACTGGGGTACAGTTCAAATAAGAACGGGCTGTCCATTTTGCAGGCAGCCCGATTCTTTTCTGGATATTTTCTAAATACTAATTGTTAGTTATCCGAAGCGCAACGGAAACCAATTCGAGGGGAGAAATCGCCGAAGTAGGCGGTCGAGCCCGGATCTGCCTGCAGGTTCGACCCTAACACTTGCGAGCGCTTGGACGTACGGATGTCTCTTGCGGCGTCGCCAAATGTGCCTCCGCGCACGACACGATCGAAGAAATTCGAGCGAGCGAGCGGGCCGGTCGGATTGGTCGCCGGGCCGTTTGCGTAGTAGTTTGCATCGAAATAATCGTTTACCCATTCAGCAACATTGCCAGCCATGTCCATTGCGCCATATGGGCTGGCGCCGGCAGGATACGAACCAACGCGGGTTGTATCGCCAAACTGGTAGTTGAAGTTGGTGAGCGTGGCGTCAGGGCGCTGATCGCCCCACGGATAGGTGTTGATGGTGTCGCCGCGGGCAGCGCGTTCCCATTCTGCTTCGGAGGGGAGACGGCGGCCAGCCCACTTGCAGTATGCGTCTGCATCGCCCCAGGTCACTTCGACAACAGGATAATCGTTGAAATCAGGGTTATTGAAGTAGGAAGCGCGGGTCTCGGACTTGAGGGCCTGCGGAGGAGCACACACGCCCGCCTTTATGCACTGGGCATACATTGCATTCGTGACTTCAAGTTTATCAAACCAGAAGGCATGCATGGTTACCTTATGAACCGGCTTTTCATTTTCTGCTGCGGCACTATCCACACCACCCATTTGGAAGGTGCCCGCTGGGACGAAGATTTCAGTCATTCCATCGGCGGACGTACGCTCGCTTCCGGCAGCTTGGTTATTGCCCGATGGCTGGACCGTTGGGTTCAATGCAACAGAGTTGGTCGGGAAGGCAGTTGGAACAGACAGAGGTGTGGGCTGTGCCTGGCTGCCACCCAATTGACAAGCGGTGCTGATAAGAACCAGCGCCACGAGTATGGGGAATAATTTTTTCATTCGAAGTCTCCTTTTTATCTTTGAATTCAGGCCTCAGTATACGAACATAGGACAAATTTCCTATCCCCCAAAGGTCATAATCCAGTAAGTTTTTGTGACTTTCTGTTACCATTATAGACGATATTACCGTATAATAGCAAAAAAGGAACTCTTCAAAATGGCTGTTTTGCCTTCCATCGCTGATTTGGATTCAAGCGCATCACACCGGGTTTTTGTGGTCTGTGACCAGGACGCGACCGCGCCAATTTGGGGCTATATCATTCGGGAAAAGGGCTTGGTCGCCATCCTTGAGACATCTGTGCAGAGAGCCATGGAACGTTCGATGGAGGAGATTCCAGACCTCATTGTGATCGACGTGAATGCCCCACATGCGCAGAGGATGGAACTTTGCAGAAAATTTCGCACACTTAGTTCCAGTCCCATCTTACTTTTCCTGCCGGCCAACAATGAAACGGAAATCCTTGAAGCGTATCAAAACGGTGTGGATGAATGTGTTGTAAAGCCGATCAGTCCAGCCATCTTTTTGGCAAAGATCATGGCGTGGGCGCGGCGCAGTTGGGCCGTGCCGATGGGTCCGGTGCGGGCAGGCAAATTGAAACTGGATCCGGCACGCCGGTCCGCGCTTGAACCGGACGGCGGCGAGACCAGGTTGACGAATCTGGAATTCCGTCTACTGCATTTATTGATGAGTCATCCGGGGTACGTCTTCAAAAATGAAGAGATCATGCAAACGGTATGGGGCGCGGGAGGCGATGTGGCGGTCCTGAAAAACGTCGTATATCGTTTGCGAAAAAAAATGGAAATGGATTCGGGCAAACAGCCTTATTTGATTCAAACCTGGCCGGGAGGCTATAGTTTTCAGGAAGTGTGAAAAGAGCCGCCGAATTTCTCGGCGGCTCTTTTCTTAGGGACTGCAACCCGTGAGCTGATAAGTTTGTTGAATGTAGTCGTTAATTGCTTTTTCGGCGTCACAATAACCGGCATGGACTTTGAGCGCCTTGTTCCAATCTGCGAGTGCGCCGTTGGTATCCCCATTGCGCAAGAGTCCGTACCCATGCCAGAGCAAAGCCTCTTCTGAATAATAACCATTGATCGGTTTGTAAGTATCTTCCGTAATTTGGAGCAGATAGTCAATGCGATCGGCGTTGTAGTATGCAAAGAATGGCCAAAATTGATAACGGGTCATACGCTGTGGCAGACCAATGGTGAACGCTTTATCGAAAGCTTGTGCGGCCTCGCTATAACGCTCAAAGTAAACCAGACTGCTGCCGAGGTTGAACCATGCAAATTTATCATTGGAATTCGCCGTAATGGCAGTTTGTGAAATGCCCATTGCATTTTGTCTGTTCTGGTCGGGATTCCAGTCTGCCCCCAGAATGGATTTGACTTCCCCTTCATCTTCGGGCTTGTAGATGACCATATAAAGATAATTGAAGGGTTCCCAATCTGTCATTAACTTATCGTAGGGGATTTGCTTGTCCGGGCCGCGCAGGGGATCCTGGGCAATGATGTATTTGGCAGTATCATCATAGCCAGTGATAAGCAAATAATGAGCATCCCACAGATCATCGTTGGGACCATTGGCATCTTGAATAGGCAGGGTCGATGCTTCCTCTATGATGACAGGATATTTGGCGGCCAACAGCTGTTTGAGCGTATTGATATTCCCGGCTACGCGGAATTCCGCACGCAACCAGCCCGCCTGATTCAGAACGAAATAACGAAGTTCGTCAGGGTTGACGTTGCGATCCTGGGGGGCAGGTTTGATTATCTTGGCGATATCATTTTGATTCCCCTGCCAGCCGTACATTCGTAGCGCCATTGTCAGAGTGGCGGGACCGCAATTGTTTATTCCCTGCAATTCGTATTTGGGAGATGGCAAGGTTACCTGTGACGGAAGCGGCTGAGGGGTTGCGCTGGGTTCGATCGCAGGAGAAGCAGGCGTGGGCGGCGCAGGTGTAAAAGTTGCAAAGGGCGTGGATGGCAGCGGCGTAGGTATTTTGCCAATGGGGTCAACTGCATTTTGGATGTATGTACTCCAAACAACCATCCGCCATTCTGCGCGGCTTTTTATGGCGGGGATTTGATATACCAAAAAGCCCAGCAGAAAAATTCCTGCCAGTGATAATAGAATTGTTAATCTGGTACGTTTTGACATGACGGAAAGTGTACCAGATTCGAATGAGTCGATTCTTAAACAGAAAACGCTATTGAAAGAAGTCAATGGCGTTCGACTTTATGGTTTTATTGCAAAAGGTCAATCTAAGGCAGATGAGTACTGGTTCCTCCCTGATACGATTCCGGGTCCACTACCGCCTGTGATTTGAAGATGCCCACATTATCAGCCCATAGTCAAAATATCGCGTATCAACAAGTTGGCTCTCTGGGAATCGCCGTGATTAAAATCTTTTGGACACGGATTACACGGATCCGCTGCGCGCACGGAAAAACACGGATTTTTTATTGCTTTTTCCGTGAGACTCCGTGAAATCTGCGGCATCCGTGTACAAAATCACGGCAACTCCCAATGAACCTTCCTTTTTGTTTTTATGCGCCGTGAAATCTGATGTACAATCGGGTCAAACTAAACCATGAACACAACGCTTGCCGCACAACCCGCCTGCCTGCCTGAAGTCGTAAACCGCATTGTCCGCAAATTCAACCCACTGCGGATCATTCTCTTCGGTTCGTGGGCGCGAGGCGAAGCGCGGCCAGACAGCGACGTTGACCTGTTGGTCGTTTTGCCAGAGGTGGAACATAAACGACGCACCGCGATAGAGATTTTACGCGTCCTGAACGGCGTCCCTATCAGCAAGGACATAGTTGTTACCACGCCGGAAGAAATCAAAGAGCGCGGGAGGGTCGTGGGAAATATTCTGCTGCCCGCATTAACGGAGGGGAAAATCATTTATGAACGCAGATGAATCAAAAGGCTGGCTTGAATATGCATAAACCGATCTGCGCGCCGTACAGACCCTGCTGAACAGCGGTGAATTCTTTCCCCGCCAGGTCTGCTTTCTTGCGCAACAAGCTGCCGAAAAGTCCATCAAGGCCATTCTGGTCTATGAAGAAGTGAATTTCTCAAAGAGTCATGACCTTGACCGTTTGCGAGACATGATACCCAGCGGATGGAAATTCAAAAAAACATTTCCCGACCTTGCAGAATTAACCATTTGGGCGGTGGAATCGCGCTACCCGGGCGACACGCCAGATGTCGTCGAATACGAAGCGTGGCAAACCCTTCACCTGGCTGAATCCGTCTTCGATGCAGTTAAGGCCGAACTGGACACAAGATTTTTATCCAGGAAAAATCAAGGGTAATCTGGCAGTAAATAAAAGGGTCGCCGCTTCAACACTTGGCACGGCGCTCGGCGCTTCCGTTGCGGCTGGAGCGGGCGCTGTTTGACTCCCGTTGGAGAGCGTGCCTTCTGCGGAGACCCCACAGGCGGCGCATACAAAGGCAAGCAAGATCAGAAGAGAAATTAGATGAAGTTTCATAGAGAGATTCCCTTTTTGTTGTGCTCCCATTCGCGCACGCGCTCAAACAGATCGCTTAACGGTTTCAGGTTCGATACTGGCACGGCCAGGTTTTTTGTGCGCGTCAGGTTATATTGAAAGACGCGGCTTCCTTCGTGGATCAAGTGGGCGCGTCGGTGGAAGTCTTCGCGTGAGATCCAGCCCGCCAGATAGATATCCATGCCATAAACCCAGATATTGCTCCACGCAATTGACTCGATCACGTATGTTTCTTTGCGTGACGGAGAATGGAGGCCCAAGCGCGCGGCCGGCCTGGATTTGACGTGAAGGTAAGCCAGCGAATAAAAATCCGCATCCACTTCGACGCGTGTGCGCGGCGGGAGTTCAACGGAGCGCGTCACAAATTCCCGGCTGGAATCCTGGCCGCCGATTTCGAGCCTGAGCATTTCATCCGATTCGGATTTGAGCGCCAGCTGCCCAAGCGGGATCCAGTTATGTGGATGCGTCCACGTTTTGGGCATGGTGTGGATGAGATACGCGGGTTGCCCCGCCTCGGATGCCTTCTGCATGTCGTCGGGGGAAGCCGCGATCAGGCCGGTCAGAAATGCGAAGAGGTAAAGGTCGTTGTCTGCCTGGCCGTCGCGCGCATACTGATCGAGCGGCACCAGGGCCGGGGCGTCGAGAGCTGGCCCGAGGTCGCGGTGAAGAAGTGTGATCTGGTCGCGATGTGTGATGAGGAATGACTTAAGGTCACAGCGATGTCCGCCAAGTGAAACATCGTAACGGTCGGGGTCGGTGAAGGGTGTTGCGCCTTTGATGTCGAATGGAACGTTTTGCCCGGCAAGATAACGGCGGAAGGCCAGTTCGACAGCCACGCCCGCCACGATGCGCCGCAGACGGTCGAAGGACGAGCCGCCCATGCGGTCATAAGTATGAGGCAGGGAACGACAGGCGTAGGCGATTCCGCCTTCGGTGAGATCGGGCGTGTAGGACAGGCGAATGATGTCGGAGGATGTGAGCACAGTAATCAGTTTTCAGTGATCAGTTTTCCGGGTCGTTTCTAAATTGCAGACAATAATGATGGAACGTATTGCTGACCCACGCGGACCCCAACCCAAACGGGGCCAGCGGCTGATTATCCTGCAACCAAAGTTTTTCATCTTTGAGTGTATAAACTTTTCCAAGCTCGCGCGCGAGGTCCCAGGCCAGCGGATAAATTTCCCCGCCCTTCTTGATGTTCTTGACGATGATGGTCAAATAGGCGCGTTCATGTAGTAAGGGCTTCAGCCCTGAAT